>JAKEHD010000773.1 GCA_022615215.1 Blastocatellia bacterium | reverse complement strand
GCCTCAAGCCCGTCATACTTTACATCGCCGACCACGCCGACTATCTCCTTGATCCGGGGTTCTTTTTCGTTGCCCCAGTTCACACGCTTGCCTAATGGGTCTTCATTCGGGAAAAACTGCCGCGCCATCATTTCGTTGATGATCATCACGCGAGTGCTCTCCTGAGAGTCGGCTTCGCTGAAGTAGCGCCCGCGCCTGAGCGGGACGCCGAGCGCGCGAAAATAATCTTGGCTCACAATAATAACGTCGGCTATTCCCTTGCTCTCATTCACGGGCCGCCCTTCGATAGTGAAGTCGCTTGAGTAGTCCCGCAAGTCCGGCGGCATGAAGTTGCTTACCGCAGATGCCTCCACTCCGGGCAGTAGTTTCACCCCTTCGACAAGTTTTGAATAGAAGTTGTCGACCTGTTGCGCCTCAGCGTACCTCTGACCGCGCAGTGAGATCAGCATCGTCAGCACTCGCTCAGGGTTTACGCCGGGATTCACCCGTTGCAATTGCCGGAAACTCTTGACCAGGAGACCGGAACCTACGAGCAGCATTACGGCCATGGCCAGTTCGGAAATCATCAGGAGGTTTCGCCAGCGGCGCTTGCTCGCGCTTTCGGTCGCAGAGCGTCCGCCCTCTTTGAGCGTCTCATTGATATTCAACCTGGAACTTTGCAACGCCGGAGCCAGCCCGAAGATGATTCCGGTCACGATGGACACGAGCGCGGTCCAGCCGAGCACCCCCGCATCTATGCTGATATGCTGCAACCGCGGGATGTCTTCGGGTGCCATCCTTATCAGCAATTCAACACCCCACATCGCCAACAGCACTCCCAGCACGCCGCCAGAGAACGCAAGCAACAGATTCTCGGTCAGCAACTGCCGAACTATGCGCCCGCGACGAGCGCCGAGCGCGGTGCGAATCGATATTTCCTTCACGCGCCCTGAAGCGCGCACAAGCAAGAGATTTGCGACATTGGCCGCCGCAATCAACAGCACGAGAGTCACCGCCGCAAGCAGCACGAGCAGCGCGGGGCGCACATCGCCCAGGATGAACTCATTGATCGACAGCAGATTGAAATCGAATTTGTCGCTCGCAAATCCCGACTTCATCGAGTTCATCTCCGCCCGCGTCTGACTGAGCATCACATCAGGCTTCAATCGCGCGATGCCTGTGAGGTAGTACGGCCCGCGGCGTGAGGGCGTCTGCAACTGCAAGGCGGCCCACAACTCTACGTCCCGCGACGGGAAATCGAAATCTTCGGCCATCACGCCGACAATGGTGTAGCCTGTGCCGTTCAGGCTTATAGTGCGGCCTATCACCTCTCCGTCTTCGGCAAAATGCTTTTGCCGGAATTGGTGGCCGATCACCACGACAGGCTCCGCGCCGGGGTGCTCTTCATCAGGCAGAAAGGTGCGCCCCTGTTCAGCGTGAGCGCCGAGAATCGTAAAGAAGTTTGCTGTCACTCTGGCGCTGCGAACCTGTTCCGGCAACTCGCCGCCCGTGAAGTTGTAAGAGGCGTTTTGGAATGCTCCGATGCTCTCGCATGACCGATTCTGCGTGCGCCAATCGAGCAGGTCGGCGACCGCGAGCGGCGTGCGGTCTCCGCCCGCTGCTTCCACGCCTCTGTTCCAGACCATCACGATGCGTTCCGGCTCCGCAAACGGTAGCGGCTTGATGAGCACTGCATTGACGACACTGAATATCGCAGTGTTGGCTCCGATTCCGAGCGCAAGTGTAATGACGGCAATCAAGGTGAAGCCCGGCTTCTTCAACAAAACTCGTGCGCCGTAGCGCAGGTCTTGAAATATGTTGTTCATAGTCAGGTGTCCTTTGTTTTTGTCAGTGGTCCGTTGTCCGGCAGAATGAATACATTTATTGCGAGTACGCTTCCGTCCGTTGCTCTTTGTATTAAGGTTTCATTCAAAAGCAAATACAACAACGGACCACTGACTACGGACAACGGACGAATAATTCATTCATAACGTAGCGCCACCATCGGATCGACACGGGCCGCACGCCGCGCGGGGATGTAGCACGCAAGCAGAGCGACCGCGATCAGCAAAGCAGGCACAATGGCGAATGTCACAGGATCGGTGGCGCTGACCTCAAAGAGCAAACTCGATATCAGACGGGTCAGAGCAAAGGCCGCCCCCATCCCAATAGCCACACCTGTCAGGGTAAGTAGCATTCCCCGGCCCAGAACCAGCCTCAGCACATCGCCCGCCCGCGCGCCCAACGCCATACGAATGCCGATTTCGTGTGTGCGCTGGCTGACCGAGTACGAAATCACGCCATAGATTCCTACGCTCGCGAGCACGAGCGCCAGGAAGGCAAAGCCCGCCAGCAAAATCAGCGTCAATCGCTGCTGCGCTATGGAGTCGCCCATAAGCTGGTCCATCGTCCTTACGGCGAATACCGGCAGGTCGGGGTCCAACGTATGGATCGCCTGCTCGACAGTCGAAGCCATCGCCAGCGGATTGCCCGTTGTGCGCACAACGAGTATGAGCGAATCAAACGGCACCTGTGCAAGCGGCAGATAAGACTGCAAAGGCGTCTCTCGATCTACGCCGTTCAGTTTCGTGTCGGCCACTACGCCTATCACTTCGCGCCACTCAGTCTCGCTCTCCGGCCAGCCCTGTTTCAAACGTTTTCCGATGGGGTCTTCATTGGGCCAGAGCCGTTGCGCCATCAACTCGTCGATCACAGTCACGCGCGTTGAGTTCTCGTTGTCAGCCTCGGTAAACGGGCGGCCTTTCAGTAGCCTTATACCCATCGCATCGAAGTAATTCGCGCTCACAGGAGTGAAATCTGCGCTCGGCAGTTCTGCGCGCGGCGGAACGGGCTTATCACCAGTGATAAAGACTGAACTCCAGTTCGATCCATCTATCGGCAGTGAAAGAGTGAGTGCTGCCGCGCGCACGCCCGGCAATGCTCCTACACGCGACAGGCATTCACCGTAAAACACGCGGCGTCGCTCTGCGTTGTAAGTATTTCCCGGCAGGCTGAATTGCATGGTCAGCAGGTTCTCCGCGTTGAAACCTGGGTCCACGCGCGTCAACTGAAACACCGTGCGTAGCATCAATCCCGCGCCGACGAGCAACACCAACGCCAGGCTGACCTCGGCAACAAGCAAACCTCCGCGCGTCTTTTCACGTCCTGACCCCGCGGTCGTTCGCCCGCCCTCCTTTAACACGGAGTGGAGATCGGCGCGCGAGGCATGCAATGCCGGAAGCATCCCGAACAACACCCCTGTCAGCACGGAAATGCCGAACGTAAAAGCCATCACGGAGCTGTCCAGTTCGACCTGACTGAGTTGCGGGATATCCTGCGGAGCCAGAGCGAGCAGGCCATCCATCATCCACATTCCGATCAACAGGCCACCCACTCCGCCCAGCCCCGAAATGAGCAGGCTCTCGCCCATCAACTGGCGTATGATGCGGCTGCGCCCCGCGCCCAGAGCCAGCCGAATGGCGATCTCCTTCTGGCGCTCGGTCGCGCGCACGAGCAGTAAATTCGCCACATTCACACAGGCGATCAACAGAACCGCCATAACCGCACAGAACAACACCAGAAGGGCCGGCCTTATATCTTCGACAAACCGGTCTGAGAGCTTTTGAGTGATGGCGCTATTGCCGCTGTTGGTGTCGGGGTATTCGCGCTCAAGCTTTGCGGTGAGGGTTTCCATCTCAGCCCGCGCCTGCTCCGTGCGGACGCCATCCTTCAATCGGGCCAGCGCGTAGAGTCCGAAATGATTTCCGCGATCGAGCATGCCGAACTGCGGGACCAGGTAGAGTCCGAGTGGAACGAAAATATCGTCACGGCGGAAAAACTCAAAATCGGGAGGCAGCACGCCGATCACCGTGAACCGGTCTCCATCCATCCTTATGTTGCGGCCGACGATTTCCGTGTCGCCTCCGAACTGATCTTTCCACAAACCATTGCTGATTATGGCTGTGGGAGTTGCGCCCGCTTTGTCATCCTGTTCGCTAAACATTCTTCCGAGTTGCGGCTGTACGCCGAGCAGTCGAAAGAAATTCCAGTTCACGATACGGCCCTGCAAGTGAACAGGCTTTTCTACCTCCGTGAGGCTGAAGGATTGACGGCGAAAGGCTGCCATCTCCTCGAACGACCGGGCCTGCTCCTGCCAGTCCTTATAATTCGGATAGGAGACGCTCATGCGTTCGCCATCGCGCGTCCCCTCTGCCATAACTACAAGGCGATCCGCCTCCGGATAAGGCAGCGGGCGGAGCAGAAGGCCGTTTACGACGCTGAATATCGCAGTGTTGGCTCCTATTCCGAGCGCAAGAGTCAGCACGGCGACAAAAGTAAATCCCGGTTTTTTCAACAGCACTCGCCCGCCGTAGCGCAAGTCCTGCCAGAATGTTCCCATAATCTTTCTCCTGTTCAGGCAATCTCTATCTTATAGACCCGGCCCTGGCTCCCCCTGTCTCTTTACCAAATTGCGTGCCGCAGGAAATAAAACCCAAATCACGAAATCAATGGACTTGCCCCTCTCCGCAGCTTTCACCTTTCCGGCAGGGTGTCCGCATAAGGAACCCTCTCATCCCGAAATCGGACAACCCGACGATGAATGCGCTCATTGCGGCGGCCTCACTGCCTATTTGATAAGCGAAGCAGAGGTCGGAATTCTGTATTTCGTCAGTGGTAGACAGGCTACGGGTTCGGGCGTATCATCATTTCGTGTGGAAGTGATTTGAGAAAGAAATCCTTGAGCAGGGCCTTCGGGCCCTGACTGCTTCCGGTTTCATCCGTGAGCGAGCGAGAAAGCCTTATGTCTCAACTACCTGTCGAAATCACGCCCGACATCAGCGATCTGATAACGGAGGACGATACCCCTGTGGACAACCTGCCTTCGGAAAAACAACAGCGCCTGTTGACCGAACCCCTATACAGTTCATGGGCGGGTCCGGGCCAGGGCCGCTCGTTTCTGGCCGCCGCAAACGTCGGAGTCTTTTATATGGTGCGCAACCCGGCCATCGTGCCCGATATGTTCCTCAGCCTCGATGTCGAAGTACACCAGGATTGGTGGAAGAAGGAACACCGCTCGTACTTTATATGGGAGTTCGGCAAGCCGCCTGACCTTGCCATCGAGATAGTCTCGAACAGGGAAGGCGGCGAGGACGGAGAGAAGAAGAAGAAGTATGCGCGGATGAAAGTGGACTACTATGTGATTTATGACCCCTTGAAGCAGGTGATGGAGGAGGCGCTGACGATATACAGGTTGCGGGGCTTCGAGTATGAGAAGCAGGAGAGCGCGCTCTTCCCAACGCTCAAGCTAGGGCTGACGCTATGGGAAGGCGCATTCGAGGGCAAGGACACAATCTGGCTGCGATGGACGGATGAGGACGGAGAAATCATCCCGACAGGCAAGGAGCGCGCCGAGCAGGAACGCCAGCGCGCCGAGCAGGCCGAAAAGTTGCTGGAGGAGGAACGCCAGCGCGCGGCACGCCTGGCAGGTATGCTGCGACAATTGGGCCAGGATCCGAACGAAATAAAAAGGCAAAAGTAAAAGAGCGGCCGACTCCGCTTTTGCCTTTTTACTTACTCATACCTGAGCGCCACCATAGGATCCACCTTCGCCGCACGCCGCGCCGGAACGTAGCAGGCCACTAGCGTCACGCTCGCAAGCAGAAGCGCAATCGCTACAAAAGTCAGCGGGTCGGTCGCGCTCACACCGAACAGCAGGCTCTTTATCAACCGTGTCAATCCTAAAGACGCGATCAAACCGATCACCACACCGATCAGCGCCATCATCATTCCCTGTTTCACCACGAGCCTCATCACATCGCGCGGCCTGGCTCCGAGAGCCATACGTATGCCAAGCTCGTGCGTGCGCTGCGTCACCGAGTAGGATATGACGCCGTATATGCCTATGCTGGCGAGGGCGAGCGCGACGAGAGCGAAAACCCCGATCAGCGTCGTGCGAAAGCGGGGACGGGCGACCGCAGCGAAGAGGCGTTGTTCCATAGTGCTTACATCCGACACAGGCAGTTCGCTATCGAGCGCCTTGACCTCGTTGCGAATGGCAGAGGTCAGGCCGAGCGGTTCAGAGGTCTCGGTCTTGACGACGAGAAACATTCCCCAGGATGAGTTTTGAACTGTCGGCTGATAGGCGGCGGGCTGCGTTTCGGCCTCAAGCCCGTCATACTTTACATCGCCGACCACGCCGACTATCTCCTTGATCCGGGGTTCTTTTTCGTTGCCCCAGTTCACACGCTTGCCTAATGGGTC
>JAKEHD010000772.1 GCA_022615215.1 Blastocatellia bacterium | reverse complement strand
TCGGCTTTAGCCGCATGGAGTTTCAGTTTTTGCCTAACAAACAGCCGGCAACCGCAAGATACCATCGGCTTTAGCCGCATGGAGTCTCAGTTTTTACCTAACTTTTTTCATCATTCATCGTTTCTGTGAGTCGCCCCTCGTTCCTGGAGGCGTCCGGTTCGTTTAAGAGAGCGCGGCGAGCAATGGCAGTTTGCGGAGAAAAATTTCCGACTTTTGCAAACCGTCCCGTATCATAATGGAGTGTGATGTCAGGATCGCAAGCGCCGCTTGAATCAAATTACCCTCTCCATAGTAGGCGCTCTTGACACAAACATACATACGGGCCGCAGCTTTTCGGGAGGCCGCCATCCGCATTCGCGCCCTCCGAAACTGCGGCCCGGCCGCTCGACCGAAAGGGCAGCTTCCTCGCCCCGCTCTCTTGCCCACAGGCAGGTATTTTTTGCTCATTCCAAAGCTCATTTAATATGATGACCGGCAAAGTCAGCGCCGAACTCAGCATGCGCTCACGCCTGGGCTACGGACACTTGAGGTTGTTCGGACCCGTATGATTTAAATCGGCGGTGGCATCATCCTCTCTGAAGCAGGCATCATTTATACAGACAGCCACTGGGGAATTACGAAAGAGGTTTCAAGAGAGGTACGAAAGTTATGAAAAATCATCGGACGAATATAATTGTTTTGCTGGCGGCGCTCGCCGTTATTGCAGGTCTGTCATTTGCAAAAGTTTTCGGCGAAGCGCCCGCGGCTTCATTTCAGCCGGGAGTCGAAGCGCCCGCGCCGCTCGCTCCATCTTCTGCCGCCGTCCGTTACAGCATTGATGCGGGCAAGAGCAACTTCATAGTGCGGGCGTTTGCCGGCGGATTATTTTCAGCCTTCGGGCACGATCATACCATTGCGATAAGAGGCTTTTCAGGCGAGGCCCAATTGACTCCCGATTCCATACAACCGGCCTCGCTTCAAATGACGATCAAAGCCGCCTCGCTCGCCGTGACAGACAAGGTCAGCGATAGCGACCGTCAGGAGATCGAAAAGACCATGCGCGAGGAAGTCCTCGAAACCGGGAAATACTCCGAAATAGTATTCAAGAGCACTCGCGCAGATTTTGAAAAGACGGGCGAAGGGCAGTACCGGGGGAAGATTTTCGGCGATCTCACGCTTCACGGCGTAACGCGCAACATCCCCGTTACGGCGCAATTGACTTTGAGCGGAAACACTTTGCGCGCGCGCGGCCAGTTCTCTTTGAACCAATCGAGTTACAACATCAAGCGCGTCTCGGTCGCGGCAGGCACCATCAATGTCAAGGACGAACTCAAGTTTTCCTTCGACATAATCGCCAATAAACAGTAAGCATCGGACGATTTCCTGTTGCAGTGGTTGTGAGCGAATAGGAACCGGAGTCTGAATATATGAAGGGTCGTTCTTTGCCGATCAGGTTTGGCTAAACCGTCGCCTGTGCGCTTACTGCCCTCTGCCTCACTCCCCCCGAGCAAGCCTTCCGAGCGCGCCGCCGGGGTGCCATCGAGCATATTGCTCGCGAGTCAATCCCTTTCGCGCTTCGAGAGCTATCGACAGCCCGCACAGGACGTACATCTTTGCGAGTATGCTCATGCGCGGCACGAGATTCAGAGGTCCGCCTTCTTCGCCCACCTCGACATATAAAAGCACGTCCGAAGCCAGAGCGAGGGGCGATTCCCGGCTCCCGGAAACGGCGATGATCTTCGTCCCAAACTCGCGCAAAGTCTCGACCGCGTGCAACAATTCGGGGGTCGTGCCGCTGTTGGATACGGCTATGGTCACGTCTTTAGGGCAGACCTGGCCGGCTGACCCGTGAATGCATTCGGTCGCATGCAGGAAATAGGCGGGAGTCCCCGTGCTCGAAAGAAGCGACGCCAGATAGCGCGCAACGTGCTCGCTCTTTCCTATGCCGGTCACATGGACGCGCCCGCCGCGAGACTCGCATTCGAGTATAAGGTCCGCGGCCTGCTCTATCGCCTCGATTTCGACTCGCTCGCGCAGCGCAGCCATTTCATCCATGGCAAGGTCGAAGAACTCTTCAACCATTTTGGACGGGCTGAGGCCATCGCTGCCTGTTTCCGCTTCCCCTCTATGAATGGAAGAACCTTTCAGAGAAGCTTTTCCGTTCTGCTTGTGATCTATTTTATCTTCCGTCTCTCCGGGCGTCTTTTTCGCCTGCGCGATCAAGGCGCTCGATGGTGTTCGGCGGGTAGTTGACATATTATTCTATCCCTCTCAAACGGACAGATAGTTATATTGCCCCCGGCCCCCCTCAGTCAAGGCGAAGGAGCGATTGCAAGCGCGCGGGCGGGACTGCCTGAGCCGCCTTCGATTGCGAGGGGGCCGACGAACAACACCGCGCCGCGCGCGGGCAGCTTGTCGAGATTCGTCATATTCTCTATATGATAGAGGCCCCCTCCGTGCGAGAGCTTGTGGCCTGCGAAATCCTTCGACGGCCCGTAATCTATCGATAGAGTGTCTATTCCGAGCGCGACCGCCTTTCGCTCGGTCAACAGATACTCGATGGCCTCTTCGGAAAATCCGGGAAAATGCAATACGCCTTCGCCGTCTGCGTTGCGATATTTATCTGCGTCCGCGTACCTGCTGTCCCATCCTGTGAGCAGAAGAACTGCGGCCCCTTCCGGCACCGCCCCTTCGCGCTCCCAGTCCCTAATATCGGCGGCCGTTATTCGATAATCCTGGTCGCGCGCGACCTTCGAGCGAACATCTATCACGACAGCGCGAGCGATGAGACGTTTCACTTCTATGCGGTCTACGGTCTCTTTGCCTGCGAGGAAGTGGCCGGGCGCATCGACGTGAGTGCCGAAATGTTCGGGGACCCGAAACGCCCCCGAAGCATATCCGTCGCGTTCTACGCTGGAGAGCTTTTCATAACGGAAGGCGTCACGCTCTCCCCCGTAAGTGGGCGTCTTCGCGCTGAGTGTATGAGAGAGGTCTATTATGCGCGCCTCTCCCCTGAGCGCGAGTTCGAGCAAGCCTTCGCTCGCCGCCTGTCGGCTCGCTTCAGGTTCGGTCTGCGTGCAGCTTGAAACAAGCACGCAGAGCGCCGCTATCAGAGAGGCGACCGTCACGACTCGCCTGCGTTCGTAAGATGACATGGCAAAAAACCTCCCTTCGTTTTCAGGTGCGCCGTTTTGCAAGCGCAAACAGGCTGCTTCGAATGTAAGAATTTAGCACGCGGGTTTGACCGAAATCTATATGAATTCGTCAGCAGCGTGAAGCTGTTGTCAGATATGTTCGATTCCACAAAAGCAGCTTTGAATTAATGTTTTACTCATGCAATCAAGGTTTATCCTCGCCAGCCCAAGAATCCACTCTTGATTGAGATATACATGGAAAACAGGCCGGTGGTTATGTATACTGCGCGCGGGGCAAAATGAAAATTTTTCCAGAGAGGAACGCTTATGTGGAGTGCGCCGCCCTTTTTCTTTCTTCAGAGATTTCTTTCTTCTT
>JAKEHD010000147.1 GCA_022615215.1 Blastocatellia bacterium | reverse complement strand
TGTGGTCAAGAAGTGCTACGGGCTACGGACCACTGACGCCGCCGGAGGCGGCCACAAACCCTATGCTCAGGCTGACGAGCAACGCGAGACCGATTATCAGCGCGAGCAGGTAACTGAGCAATCGTCTGTTCCGTCTTCTGCCTTTCAATCTCATCTTCTGAAAACCGCTCATCCCAGGAACCCGATGTTTTCGAATCTCTCGCCGAGAATCGATTCCGAATCTATGTCGAGGAAGCCATCGAGTATGGTCGCGTAGACGGAACGGAAATCGACCGCCGTCTTCAGGTTGTCCCGGTCATCGAGGGCTGCGGCTTCGAGCGAAGGTTGCTCGCCGTATATTCCGCCGCGAACCGCTTTGCCTATCACGAACATAGTCGAGGCCGTCCCGTGATCTGTGCCGAGCGATTTGTTCTCCATCGGACGCCGACCGAACTCCGAAAACTGCATCATGAGCACATCTTCCATGCCATGCTCGGCCATGTCGTCGTAGAATGACTTCGTGGCCTCGGAGAAGTTTTGGAGCAATAACGCATGGTCTTCTTTCTGGCGAGCATGAGTATCGAAGCCGCCCAGAGTGACATAAACCAGACTCAGTTCAGGAATCCCGATTATGGCTTGGGCTGCCATCTGCATCGCCGATGCGAAATTGCTCCCCGAAGGATAGACCACCGATGATTCGTATGCGAGGACGGCGTTATTGACCTTCTCGGCGCTGCGGATCAACTCCTGTCCGGTAGCCGCTATGTGGCTCTGGAAGCTTTCTTCGGGGAAACTCCTCCTGTTATTGTCGCCCAATACCTTGATCCGGTTGGGCCGGTCGCCCGGATGGGCGGGGTCTGTTTGGAAAGACAACGAGTTTCCAAAAAACGGATCGCTGCTTGAAGCGGCCGGCACGGCCGGGATGACCCTCTCATCGGCCGAAAGCGCCCCCGGCAGGAAACTGGTGACCGAAAGCGCCGGCATCTCCGGTTCTGCCAGAACTGCGTCGACATACCTGCCGAGCCATCCCGCGCCCCGGCCTCCCTCAGCCCTTGCCGTGTACCAGATTCTGGTGGCATCGAAATGCGATAGATTCGGAGCAGGCAACCCCGCGCCGTGTACTATGGCCACGCGGTTCTGGTCGTAGAGTCCCTTTATCGCGCCTAGAGACGGATGGAGACCGAATCTGTCCGAGATGATAGTGGATCGCTCTTGAGCGTCTTTCAGGTCGCTCTCTTTAAGGGCCAGAGTGGGCCTCAGTTGGCTGTAACGGGAATCGGTGTATGGGATTACGGTGTTGAGTCCGTCGTTTCCGCCGCTGAACCCCACCACGACGAAGACTTTCCGATTCGGGGCAGCCGTCCGGCCTCGCGCCTCGGTCAGCCATACTCGTGGCAACACAAGGCTGACTGCGGCCAGCCCGATTCCCTGCTTGATGAAATCTCTTCTTTTAGTCGGCATGATGTAGGCTCCTCCTAATTCAATTGGAATTCCGCCAGGCACATTATCTGGTGAACCAGGCCCCTGACCTTGTTGTCGACGGTCGAGTCGTTCACCTCGAATTCGACTGGTAGGCCGTCGTCGCCGGTCTGGAGATAATCCATGAGGTTGCGAACCGCTTCCTGGTCGATGTCGGTCAGGCCGAGCAGGCGCAAAAAGTTGTTCACAGTCTCCTCGGCGCTCGGGCGCGCGTGCGCCATCAGATCGCTGTTTGAAAGGACCGGTCCTCGCACAGTCAAACGGTTCGAGATCAGCGAACCCGCGAAGTTGTATCTGCTGACCATAGTATTCGAACTTATCCATCCGAGGCTCAGCGCCCAGCCCGACACATTGGGCGGGGCATATAGCGTCATTCCCATCCGGTTCAGGTGCGATTGAAGGCTGTAATTTCTAAAATCGAGGGAACCGCCGAATTTGATTCCGAGCATGCGCAGCGAACTGGCGACCATATCCGCAGGGCTCTTCACGAGCGCGCGCTCGGCCCTGTCGCTCGTGAACTCTTCAGAGAGAAAGATCGCCCGGACCATCTCTTTTATGGAATGGTCGCTCGCTATGTAGACATCGGCGAACTTATCGATCACGCTCAGGTCTTCGGGGCTTGAGGTGAGCGGATAGACGAAGAACTCGAAGAGTTTCCAGACCAGGAATCGCGCGGTCGCCCGGCGCGCGCATACTATACTGATTATGTCTTCGCCCGTGTAGGCGGCCGGCTGGCCGAAGACGGTCTTTATGCCGGCATCGTTTTCGTTCGGTTGGAAGACGAACTTGTACTTGTGCAGCTTTTTCAACTTGAATTTTTTGGGCTGCTTGAAGCGCCAGCCGGTAAAGGCGCGCGCGATCTCTTTGACATCCTGTTCGGTGTAATTCGCTTCGCCCGTCACAACGTCGTTTACGCTCATCGTGAAAAGCTCCAACAACTCGCGGCCAAAGTTTTCATTCGGGTTTTCCTTGACGCTCACAACACCATCGAGCCAGACCAGCATCGCAGGGTCGCGGGCGACCTTCAGCAACAGGTCGTCAAACCTTGCGAGCGCGTTCTGCCTCAGCATCAGATTCTGGACGAATATCAACGTCTCGTCGACTTTTTCAAGCGAGGTGGCGAAGTGATTGTGCCAGAAGAGCGTCATCTTTTCTTCGAAGGGACGCTGCGTCATCACCATGCGCACGAACCACCACTGACGGGCATTGAGAGAGGTTACGTCCCTTCTGAAAGGGAATTCATTTTTGAGCGCATCCTCCAGTTGTCGATCATCGATTTGCTCGTAGTTGAGAAGATAATCGACCGCCCCCTCGCGCCCGCGCGAGGCGAGGCTCTCTATTTCTGCGGGGGGACCGCCGAATCCCATCCTCCCCAGTAAGTGAGCGGCTTGCTTATAAGTCATATCTGTCATTCGTTCTCCTCCTTCTTTTCCCGGCCGGCAGAATGAATACATTTATTGACGGCCCGGTCTGCACACTTCTACCTGCACGCCGCGGCGCGCGCCCGGCGTTGAAAGAAGACTCATATATTGAAAGCTATTAAGGACTGTTCACCGACGAAAGGATTTGCCTCTCGCCGCGCCTGATTCGAGAAACCCCCTCCCTTACGTTCGGGGTGCTGAGTAGCTACTCAAACCTGTTTATATATTCGCTGCGCCGGTAAAAACGGACTCTACGCGCGAAGCCTCCGGCTAAAAGCTGTAGCGCAGCGAAAACTGGATCTTGCGTCCGGGCGCTGCCGACATCACCTGGCCGAACGTGGCTGATTCGACCACCAGCGATGTCGCGCCGATTTGAAAATGCTCGCGGTTGAAGATATTTCTAATGTCGGCCCGCAAGGATATCTTTTTGCCCTCGCCCGTAGGGAATCGTTTGATTATCGAAAACGACCACAGATTTATTCCGGGACCGTCGAAGACGTTGCGCCCAAGGTTGCCTGCTCTGGCTCCCTCGCTGTCGGTTATTGGCACGAGCCGGAACAGATTCGGGTCGAATAAGAAATTGCCGGTTCGCTGCACGCCGTTCACCGTTATGGTGCGGGTCTCGCGCGGGTCTAACCTCTCAAACGGGCCGATCTGATCGGGATTGATCCGGCCGAAAGGTCTGTTACCCATCAGAGTCGCATCCGTCGTCTGACCTATATCGATGGGCAGTCCCGAACGAAGCTGCGTTATCCCGCTCACCTGCCACTCGTTCAGTACGCGCCCCAATATGCCCGTGAAGCCTGTGGACGGAAGGCTGTATGTGTAACTCGCCACGAAGTTATGCCTGCGATCGAACGCGGCACGCGCCCAACGCAGCGGGTCGGTCAAGGCGAACACGGCCGGGCCTGAGTCGTCGTCAAACGCATTTCCAAATACATAAGAGAGATCGAAACTCAGCCCCGCGCGACGAACCGGGACTACCCTTCTGCGCGCCAGACTCAATTGCAGCGAATCGTATCGCGCGCGTCCGGTGCTTTCCTGAGACAGGATGCTGCCCAGACTCGGGTAAATCCTGCGCGATTGCAGACCGAGTCGTTCCGCGTCGGGAAAGACCAGTCCATTGTTGAGTTCACGCTGCCTGTGCAGTTTGAAGCTGCTGTTTCCCACGTATCCGATCTCAAGCAACATGGACCATGACAACTCGCGCTGGAGGGTCAGGTTGTAATGATATGTGTAGGCCGTGCGAAATGTCGGGTCGAACGGCTGAAGCGAAGGGAAATTGGTAAATATCGCCGTGCTCCTGCCGAGCGGCCAGGGATTGGGCAGACTGCCGAATGGATTGGCGAATGTGCCCTGCGCGGCCTCGATCTGTGAACTCGATAAGAGTTGAGATACGGAAAAAGGTTGCGTTTCCGACAAACGGGAGAAACTGAAACCGAGCGTCTGGTCGTAGAAGAGGCCCGCTCCGGCGCGCAACGCCATTTTGCGATTGCCTGCAAGCAACCTCAACAGTCCCTTTTCCGGCGCGGGCGAATAAGCGATTCCAAACCTGGGAGCGAAATTATTCTTATCCGAAGGATACCCGCTGCGGGGCACAGTCCCGAGTATAGGATCCGGATCCCCGACGAACAGAATCCCCTCCGCGGCGTGGGAGAATCGGCGCGACCTGTGACCGGGCCGAAAGACGCTCACCTGATCCAGCTTGTCGACCAGGCTGGGAACCAACTCATAGCGCAATCCCAGGTTCAATGTGAGATTGGGGCGCAGTCGCGCTTCATCCATGACATAGAAGTAAAAGGCCCTCTGGCGCGCATTCTTCAGATTGCCGGAGGTTTGAAAGTACTGGCTCGGTATGCCTAATAAAAAATCGGCTATCTTGGTGCCGAAAAACGTTCTGGTAGTGTCAGGCGGCGTAAATACACTTATTCTGCGCCCGTCGAAAAAATTGAAACTCCCGTTATTATTTCCTACTGCGGTGTTTTGCAGATAGCCGCGCACTTCGGCCCCGATCTTCAATGAGTGATTTCCGAGCGAGCGTGAGAGATCGTCCTTGATCTGCCAGACCGTCTTGGCCGTCGTAGACCCGATGGCGCTATTGACCCTCACATCAGTTAGCAAGATGTTGAGGGCAGGCAGGCCGAGAAACTCCCTTGTCTGAGGGCGGATTCCGGTAAAGCCGACCTCGCTCGGCTCGACGCCCGTCGCCTCCGGAGAAAAAGGCAAAGCATTGTGGATGAAACGTGTGAGGGCTGCGGTGAATTGATTTACGGTGCGCGATGAGAGTGTGCGCGTTTCGCGCAAGATGAGGTTTTGATTCTCAAGGTGATTTACGATCTTCGAGCCGACGGGCAAGGTCTCAGTTCCATCGTCTATGTCCGATAGATTATAGAAGTAGGTCAGGCTCAGGCTGCCTGCATCTCCCTGATGATGGTCCACTCTGGCTATGAACTGGTCGTTATCGAATTCGGTCAGGAGCAATTGCTGAAAAGTCCTCTCGCCAAGATTCGGCAGGGGAATAAAGTGATCCAGATAGAAGCGAGATATGGGGTTTATACTGGTTGCCGGTATTATACTGTCCGGGAACGGCTGGCCCGTCGCAGGGTCTACGGGGCGAAAAGGTGGGAGAAGATTTCTAAAGTCTCCCATTCTCTCCTGATGCGAGAGAACGGTTATATTGGAAGTCTCCTCTAATTTGGCGCGGGTGCCTTCATAATCCATGAAGAAAAAGTTACGGTCCTTTCCTCCGAGAAACCTCGGCAGCCGGAGCGGGCCGCCCAGTTGCCCGCCAAAGGTATTCAGCCTGTCGCGCGGTTTCTGCTGGTCGAAAAATCCCTTCTTGTTGAACGCTTCGTTTGTGAAGATATAGCGCCCGTTCCCGTGATGCCGGCTCGTGCCTGATTTGATCGCAGCATCGATGACGCCGCCGGAACTGCGGCCCACATCGGCCTGGTAATTATTCGTTATGACCGTGAATTCCTGAAGCGCGTCGGGATTCGGCAGAGGGGCCGCCGCATGGTTGAACTCGTGATCGTTGTTATCGCCGCCTTCGAGGCTGAATCCTACCGATGTAGCGCGAGACCCGTTCACGCTCATCTCGCCCCCGCGCTGATTCACCTCGCCCCGCGCAGGACCGAGTTGTGTCGCGGGAACCACTCCGGGAACGATATAAGGCAAGACTTCCAAAACATTTCTCCCAAGCGTGCTGGTCAAAATCGGCAGGCTCACGACCTGTTCATTGGTTATCGAATGCTTTACCGTCGCGGTCGTATCGGCGATACGGTTGCGGTTACCGTCGAGCACGCCATTACTTGCTTTGACATCCAGGCGCTCGGCTATCTGGCTCAACTCAAGCTCTATCTGTATGAACTTGTTTATGCTGACCTGTAGCGATATTCCGTTTATGGCCAGAGTCGCAAAGCCCGGCATCTCGGCCGTCAGCGTATAAGTTCCGGGCGGCAGCACAGGGATGATGAAGTACCCGCTCTCATTGGTTCGCGTCTCTCTCTGAAGCCCCGTCGCCGTGTCTATGAGCGTAATAGCGGCACCTGCCACGACCGCTTTGGTTTCGTCTATCACGATACCGCTCAGGTTCGATGAAGCCGATTGCGCTCCTGCGCCCGGAATAAGGGTACGGCCCATAGCAGGGTTTATACTTGAAAAGAGCAGAGCTATCCCCACTAACGGGGAGAGCAAATCAAGAGATCTTCTGGACCAGAAAATACTCATCTGATTCTATCTGCTTCAAGCCATCGAAACAGGGCTTGGCGGTTATGATTCGGCTATCAGTCTTCAGCCATCAGCTATCAGCCAAAAGTTCCGAACCACAGATAGTACGGATAACACGGATAAAGATTTTTTCTTCCGTCTATCTGAGAAATCGAAGAAAGAAATCTTTTGTAGAGGGCTTCTGCCTTCCACTGTGATCTGTGGTCGAAAGATGCCATCTGTAGCCGACCGCTGACCACTGACCCCATGCGCGGCTCGTTTCAATTAATAGCTTCGAGTCTTTCGGCCAGTCTCTCGGCCCGTATGAGCGACAGCCTGAATCGCTCACTCTTTATGGCCTGAGATGTCTCGCCCCCGTTGGAGATGGCAAACGCATTGCGCAGGGTCTCTTCCTGGGACAGGGCGACGCGGAAAATCGACTCGACTATTTTGTGCGAATCCGCAGCCTCGATTCCTTCCGGCTCCTGACCTGCGGAAGACGCGAAGAAGACGGGTTCGAGACCGAGCCGCATCTCTCTTGCTTCCTTTCGGAAAGACCTCGCGTGCTCTTCGATCATTGCGCGCCAACGGGCCTGCGTTTCAGGGCTGAGTCCTCTGACCTCCTCAGGCGAAAATTGCTTGACGAGATGATTCAACGCCCAGGCATGCAGCAATACCCTGCGAGAGCGGGCTATCATCTGACCGGCGAACTTGCGTATATTCTCTTCGACCGCTTCATCCAAAGGCTCTTTATCGGAGAAGTGATCGTGCAAAATGTCATGGACCGGAATACGACCTCTGGTGATTTGAATCCTTCGCACCGGACCCGACGGCATGGGGGTCTGGTCCTTGACTGCCTCAGAGACCGTTTTGACCTCGACCCTGAGCGGCGAAGAGTTCATAACCGGGTTGAGGGCTTCGAGCAATTCTTCCTTGCGCCCTTCGGTCTGTGTGAGAGCCTGGATTTGCAACTGCCCGCCTGCGCGCGTAATGGCAGGCTGCTCGCGCATGCAGGCCCCTATCCTGTGCAATTGATACATCGCTTCGAGTTCCATATCCTTCGTGACTACGCCCGCAGGCGCGACCTCTGCATCACCTGAAGCCGCAACTTCGTCTCGCGCTATTATAGGACCGGCGCGCATCACGGCCTTGCTCACAAGTCCTTCGTCGGGTTGAAACACTTTCGGGGGAACGGTCTCCAGCGGAAGATATTTATAAGAGCTTTCCCGGAAACGGAATTCCCTCTCTTCTCCGTCGCGGCGCACGACGAGTATCTGCTCGACGGGGCGAAGCGTATACGCGTCGAGCGTAAGCGCGGCCGAAAGCAACACGCCGACGCGAATCTCCCTCTCGCCCCTGTACTTGATCAAGTAGCGAGCCGAACCTTCTTCGACGAGGGCCGCTTCCATACTGGCGGTCAGATTCGAGAAGAGCCTGGCCGACGGTTCGAGCAACCATACGTTGCCGCTTTCGATTCGTGCCTGCAACTCGGGCACGCCCGCGCTCCGTGAGGCGGTTCCCTCCTGATAAACCGTGCGAACCCCGCCCGAATCCGTCCATTCGCCCGCGATAAGTTTTCCGCCTTCGTCGTAGAGCCGACGCGCGCCAACGCCTCTCGCCGGATTCGACCATACCTCGATTCTTCGTTTGACCGGCGGCTCGCTTCCGCTCAATTTGCGCTCTTCGAACTCCAACCAGCGATGCGCCACGATGTCGGGTCTCGCCGCATATTTATCTTCCGAGGCCGACGCTCTGTCGAGCAGTTCAGCAGCCGAGACCGGGGTGACTCGCATCTTCACCAGCAATACTGAAGAAATCACTAACACAGCAAACATTGCGGTCACAAATCCCGGTCTCAGCCACCTTCTCCAGGGGGTTGTCCGCTCAAGCAACGCGGTCTTGAAAAGCTGAAAAGGCAAGGGGGTCTCTGTTTTTAGCTCTCGTTCTTTCTCCTGTGAAAAATCGATCTCCAAGCCCTCCCTTACGGTCAGGCTACCGACACGGAGATGCGTTTGAGAGAGGGAGACAGGTTTTAGCGAAGGATCATGATAAACGGATTTGAGGTCCGGCCAGCGGCCCGAGAAGTCCAGGCTCAACTCCAGACTGCGGTCATCGCTGAGCGCCACCTGTAAGGATTGCTCGACGCGCCCCTCGGGCGGCGGAGTGACGCTCAGAAAGAGCAATCGAACATCCTGTTCGCTCAGGACTTCGACGAACCCTATCTTTTCGTCGAGGTTGACCGTAAGGCTGTGTTCGCTCAGGTCCGAGTTGACTTTTTGCGATCCGAGGATGAAGCCGTTGACCGAAATGCGAAGCTCTTTCGGGCGATGCTCGAACACATCGCGGCTTCGGCGCTGCGCCTTCTTGATCAGTGTGCCTACAGGCTTGAGGGTCACGGGACCGCCGCCACCACCGCCTTGCGAGCGGGAATCCGGTCCTAACATATCTGTGGGGAAGCGGTCCCGTAGGGGCGAAAGACCTAGCAGCCGATTGACCTCATCGAGGCATTGCGGGCAACTGACTATGTGTGCAAGAATAGCGCAATCTGCCGGCCCAGTGTGACCTGAGCCGTACAGCTCCCGGAGCCTCGTCCCCGTTAAGCACTTGCTCCTTCTGGACCGGTAGATTGCACATCTTAGCTCGCGCATGAAATCCACTGTTGAAAGTCCCAGGCCTATCCTTGCGGTACGGGCCGGCTCTCTGTCTCCGAGAAAATTGAGGCGGCGGGGATCATCAAGGAAGACGCGGGCTTCGCGGCGCGATATTCGCAACCAATCGTCTACGGCCCTGCGCTGACTCTGCATCACCTGAGCGATTTCGGACGGATAATACCCGTGAAAAAATCTCAGTATGAGAACGCTGCCCGCTTTCGATGTCTCTTTGCGAATGCAGGCGTAATGGCATACACGGCCGATTTCATCCTGGACGTGAATACGTGTTCGCTCATCGGCTGCGCGCAGGCTGAGTTCTGCCGAATCATAATCGATGAGCGAGGGGAGCGCGACAGGGCCGCGAGCAGCCCTTCGGACCCTGGAGAGCCGCATATTCCTGAGCATCGCATAGAGGTAGCCGTCCAGATTTTCTATAGCCTCAAGGTCCGGGCGGCCGAGCGTGAATTGTATGAACGCATCATGCAGAAGGTCTTCGGCCTCATCGCGATCGTGCCTCGTCAGTTGCAGCGACCAATCGAGCAAGCGACCGTATCGCCTGATGAACAGGTCTTCGTAGCTTTCTGAGATTTGCTGAAGTTTCTGCATAGCTCTATTTACATGTCGCCTGAGATGGAGTCAATCTCGAACGAATCATTAATAATATTTCATGTGGACGAGGATGCTGCTCGCAAAACAAAGAAAACCCTCACGATCAAACTTGCGGCCCGTCCCATTTTAACGCCTCTGACAGAAAAAGAGCCACACTTAATGTGCGGCTCTCTTCCCGGTTCAAAATTTTGAACAGCCCACGTCTACTCTGGCGGCAGGATGGCGAAGTTAAACGGTTTCAGCCTCGTGGTCTGGCCGTCCTTATCGGTTGCTATACTCTGCGCGGCATGAATTGACACTTTTCATCGAGAG
>JAKEHD010000771.1 GCA_022615215.1 Blastocatellia bacterium | reverse complement strand
TAAGTTGTTTTTTTACAAGATTAGAAGATACTATATCTTCTTTGGGAGCAAGCTCTTTTCGCTCTTTTTCGAATTTCATTCACTGGTATTGTGCTTAAACAGGTTTCGCGCGATAGCTCTAAAATTCGCGCGAGGGTGATTGAGAGATTCCGGCGCTCGTTGGAAAACCGCAATGCGTCGTTTATACTCCGAGGTATGACCTCGCTCCTTCGTCCTGAGCCGGATAAAAATTTGCCAAGAGGAGGCGCTCAAAGTGAATAGACTTGTAATTTTGGGATTCATCTTATCCCTCTTAATCGCTTCAGGGCAGAAGCCCTGCTTTGCAACTCCACGCATCGATCAGCCTGAAATTCAGGAAATAAAGATCACGGCTCGGCGTTTCGAATTCAATCCCAGGACGATCACCGTCCGTAAAGGCGAGCCTGTGAAGATCACATTCACCTCCGAAGACGCAGACCACGGACTCGCAATCAGCGATCTCGACATAGACCTGCGGGTCAGGGCGAGGCAAACCAAATCCATAGAGTTCACGCCCGACCGCGAGGGCAAATTCAAAATATCCTGTTCTGTCTTCTGCGGCGACGGCCACCCCGATATGGAAGGCGAACTTGTAGTCACAGGGAACGACGCAGATGCTACCTCGAATATGAAAGTGAGCTTCGCGGACGACGCGCCCGGAGTGGTTATAGTCGAATCAAACGGCGAGCGAATAAGGATAGATACCGCTACCAAAACCGTCTCGCGCCTGGCCGATGACAAGCCGACCACCACCGAACCGCCTGTGATGGCAACCGCTCAAACAGAGCAGAGGCGAGCGCCGGAGCCTTACGATTACAGGCTTGTGAACGTGCCCACGCCGAAACGTGTGCCGCGCCATAGCCTGAACGTTCACTTCACGCACCGCTTCACCTCTCCCATCAATCAGGACGAAACCACTTTCGGCCAGCAACTCGAAACCCTCTTCGGACTCGATAGCTTCGCCGTCTCTTCATTGGGATTCTCTTTCGGCATAACCGACAGGCTGTATGCAAACGTATACCGCTCGCCGATCTGTCGCCCCGGACTGTGCAAGACCATAGAACTGGGGCTTGGTTATCATCTGCTCGACGAAGCGGGCCGCTCTCCCCTGGCTCTTTCGGCTTATGCGAGCATAGAGGGAAACAATAACTTCAGAGAGGAGTTCACCTACAACATTCAAGCGATGCTGGCGCGCAGCGTGACCCGTTATGTGAACGTCTTCTTCTCGCCCGCCGTCCATATAAACTCCAACGGGCAGGGACGTTTCAATCCGAGGTCCGATGACTTCTTCCCCAATGAGCCGCTCGCCGATGAATTCGAACTGGGCCAGCACACAGGGTCATTCGGTTTCGGCGTGAATGCGCGGATACGACCCACCGCTTCGATCACATTCGAGTACACGCCGCGTGTTGGATTCAAGATGGGGCGCGCGGAACCTGTATTCGATCAGGGCACCGGTAGCATAGTGGGATTCAGGAATTTATCGGAACCCGAAATCGGATTCGGCATCGAAAAACGGCTGGGCCGCCACTCCTTCTCGCTGACATTCTCAAATACTCAGGCGACGACCACGAGCCGCTACAATTCGAGCAACCTGGTCCTTCCGCCGAGCAAGCTCATCATAGGGTTCAACCTCTTCAGACGGCTTATGTGAAAGCACGGAAAGGTTCAGAGTACCGCCTTCAGGCGGAGGCTTTAGCTTCGATAAAACTTCCCGCCTGAAGGCGGTACTCTGAGTTTTTATTACATGAGCGAATCGCTCACCCGGCCTTCAATAAATTCCATAGCAGGGTTGCGAGTCCGAGAAATGAGAAGAAACCTGTTATATCCGTGCAGGCGGTCACAAACACGGAAGAGGCTATGGCAGGATCGACGCCGAGCCGTTTGAGGCCGACCGGCACGAGGGTTCCCACCAGCCCGGCCATGATCTGAGTTATAACCATCGCAGACGCGAGGACCACCCCAAGCCAGAGATCGTTATAGTAGATCGCCGCAACCGTAGCGGCGACAGTGCCGGTTATGATCCCGTTGCCCGCCCCCACGATTATCGTTTTAAGAATCACCCAGGTCAGGCTTGCTATTTCGTCCAGGGCCATTCCGCGTATCATCACTGTTACGGTCTGAGTGGCCGCATTGCCTCCTATCCCCGCTACGAGAGGCATCAATGCCGCAAGCGCAGGCAGGCGGCTTATAGGGCCTTTGAATTCCGAGATCACATAAGAGGCGAAAAATGCAAGAATGAGGTTTATCAACAACCAGGGAGCCCTCAGCCTCAGCGAGCGGCCCGCGCCCGTCGAGATGCGCTCTTCGGTCGCAACGCCCGCCAGAGCCAGCAGGTCTTCGGCGGCCTCTTCCTCCAAAACGTCTATCACGTCGTCTACGGTGACTATCCCGACCAGTCTGTCTTCATCATCGACAATCGGCAAGGCGAGGAGATTGTGATCCGCCACGAGGCGCGCAACCTCTTCCTGATCGGCGCTCGTCCTCGCGCTGATTACATCGGGAACCATTATGCGCTTCAATTGGACGGAGGACGGAGTGGTCAATAATTTCTTCAGGCTGACCACGCCGACAAGATGATCTCTTTTGTCTACGACATAGACGTAGAAAACCATCTCATACTCTTCAGAGCGGCGCTGAAGAGCGGTGATGGCTTCAGAGACCGTCACGTCTTCTTCGAGCGCGAAATAGTTAGGGGTCATTATGCGCCCGGCTGTCTGCTCTTCATGCACCAGAAGCTCGCGCACCTCGGCAGCCGGACGCGCTTCCATAAGCGCCAGAACCTCAGCGGCCAGGGGGTCGGGCAGGCGCGAGGCGAGAAAGGTCGCATCATCGGCCGCCATTTCGCTGAACAGCCGCGCAATCTCTGTGGGCCTCAGCCGCTCAAACAGCGCGAGACTGTCTTCAACCGCCATCTCGCTCAGGATGCTCGATACATGCGCCGTGTCGCATTCTTCGAGCAAAATCGAGAATGCCTGCAACCTCTCCGCCCACCCCAGCATTGCTAGCAGCCGCGCGACATCCACAGGGTATGCCTTAGCAAAAATCCTTGCCAGATGCGAACGCGCGCCGCGATGCAGGAGTTTTCGCACCAAAGGCACAGGTATCGCCGAATGTAGCACTGTCTTTTTTCCCGTTTCCATAATCGCCAAGTCCCGCCTCGTTCGATCTCATTCAATGATTATCTGCTCCAGCTCTCGGAGCAAAACAATAAAGACTCATAATGCCCCAATTGCCCCTATCAGCCAAGACGCTTCTGAACCCTCGCTTTAAAATAATCTGAAACAACCTTACGACGTATCACGTAAGGCGATTACGTGTATCACTGTTAGGAGGTAATAAGACCATGAGAGATGATATAGATGAGTCGGGAGATGTGATTATAGAGGAGAAAGACCCTGAGAAGGGGGACATAATCGTCACACGGATGGCGAACGAGGAATCGCGGCAGAAATCGGGATTCGACGACATCGCGTCATCGGTCAAAGAGGTGGCCCAGAAGACGGGCGATGTCATCAATAAAGCCACAGAGTCGATAAGCAAGGCCATAGAATCGGCGCTTAATGCGAGAGACCACGTAGTAATGGTCAGGGTGAATGACGATTCTCTGAGGAGCCTCGACGCGCTCGTACAATCAGGCATATTCAAGAGCCGTTCGGAGTCAGCGGCCTTCTTGATATCGGAAGGGGTCAAAGCGCAAAGCGATCTGTTCGAGCGAATATCTCTGAAGACAGAAGAGATAGAGCGGCTGCGTTCGGAGCTCAAGAGCATAATTCATCAAGAGGAAGACTGATGATCGGATAGAGGAGCGGAGGGGACTCTACTTCGAAATCGGCGTCCGATGACAGAATAAATAGCAGCCACTGAGTATTGTTTCGAGAGAGTGGGGCGCATACTGCGCTCCGCTCTCTCTGCCTCGAAGCCTCGACATCGACCAGACAAGGTGTGACGAAATCGTGTCGTCCGCGCACAGCCTGCCCGGTCTCGATATGATCGGCCGCCCCGTCCCAGAGTTCTTCGTGAACGCTGTGCCATGTCAGCACATGCGCCGCAGCCGGATGCTTGAAGGCTAAGAGACCCCTCACCGACCGACGTATTGATCCCAACATCACAAGCGTTGTAGATCATTTGTATACTGCGCGCGGGGTAAAATGAGGGTTCATGAAGGAGTTCAGAGTTAACGCTTTAGCGTGCCACAGCAGCCCTTATGGCTGTACTCTGAACTTTAGGCGAAATTCTCATTCCTCCCCGCGCATAGTATAAATACTCATCGGAAATGAATTCGACTCGCAGGCGGGCGTCCGTTCAGAGCAAGCGTTCTTCGATGAGACCGCTTTGCCTTCCTGGTCCTGTTTGCGGACGCCAACCACCTGCCCGCCCCCCGGCGATTGCACCAAGCCCCCATTGATGGCGTTTCCACTGGCTACTGGCCTTGATGAATGCAACTCTGCTCGCATGTCCCCGCACGGGTGCGGTTCCCAAAAATCGGTCTCTTAGGATACCATCGGCCGCGAGCCGCAATGTGGCTCAACTTTGACCTGACATACTGACCTACCCTCTCAAGATATACTCTGCGCGGCATGGCCCTTGCTCAGGAGGAAGCGATCGCGCTGGGGCCATTGCGGATTTTTCGGATCGTAACGCAGGATGCCGCCGAAGTACAGCGCCACCGCTAGCTCCACGCCGGAGAGGGAGCTGGTAGGATGGCCGGAGCCGGCCGTC
>JAKEHD010000770.1 GCA_022615215.1 Blastocatellia bacterium | reverse complement strand
GCTATCAGCTATCAGCTACAGACGACGGAGCGGAACTTCAGTACCCCGACCCGTTTGGGACGGGATTTAAAAGACTGATGACGGAGGGCTGAGGGCTGAGGACTGAGGGCTGACGGCTGAATTCATCGTTCATCATTTCCCCGTCACCGACCTTCTGTGGAGAAAAGATAATGATAGCTAACTGTCCGCAATGTGCAATGACCCTGAGCTTCGACGATCAACGGCTGCCGTCCGAGCCTTTCAACGTCGTATGTCCGCGCTGCCGCCAATCGGTGACCATCATGCCGCCGCCAAAGGATGACCCTTTGCTGCCCGGCGCAGAAGCGACGGCAACGACGACGGCAGCGCCTTCCGGCAGGGCGGCGACGACAGCGCCACAGGCTGGCGCACCGGCCCAGGCGGATCCGATGAGCGCCCTGGCTGAAATGATACTGGCGGGGCTGAAGCAGTCACAGAAACAGGATGTCGATATAACCAAGTGGCAGCGTCGGCGCATACTCTTGTGTCTGGACGATAAGGAGGCAAGGGAGCGGCTGCGCTCCTCGCTCGACCTTGCGCGATACGAAATATTCTCGGCCGATTCGGCGCCCGAGGCGCTTGAGATACTGCACGAATCGCGAACCGAAGTGATCGTGCTCAGTCCGAGTTTTGACGGAGAGCATCAGGGAGGAACGACGATGATGCAATACGTCAACAGCCTCACGCTCCAGGCGCGTCGCCGCACTTACGTAGTTCTGGTATCGGCGCAATTGCGCACGCTAGACACATACCTGGCATTCGCCAACGGAGTGAATCTGACCGTGCACCCGGAGGATGTAGCCTCATTCCAATCGCTGTTCGAGCGCAGCGTGCGAGACTTCAACGAGCTTTACCGCCCGCTGAATCAGGCGACCTCTACGGCTCCGTTTTGAGTGATTTCAGGCAGAGCTTGATCGCTCACCGCTTGCTCATCACGATCGGTGCGAGTGATGGTCGGTTTACTCTATCTTCCTTCAGGCGAGTTTGACAGAGCCGCATTTTCCCCTATAAGCTTAAATCGAATTTTGTGATGCGCCCGTAGCTCAATTGGATAGAGCATCAGTCTTCGGAATTGAGGGTTGGGAGTTCGAGCCTCTCCGGGCGCATTTTAAGATCAATAAGTTAGAACCACGACGAAAGATTCAGGCTCGATGACGGAAGATCGCCCGCCGCCGCCTTCTTATGAGGATGTGCTGAAGTATATTGCTGAGTGGTATGAGAACGATGGCGAGATCGTTCTTAGTTGGCATCTCAAGAAGGATAGAGCGCACAGGAATATTACTACTGATGATTGCAAGTATCTTCTCAAAACCGGAAAGCTGGCATGGCCTCCTATCTGGGATGACAAACATCAAAATTACAAGTATGAGATTGACGGGCAGGATTTAGATGGAGACGCTTTGCATCTGGTTTTTGCCATTGACTACGCGCGAGCGCGTATAATAGTCATCACGGGGTATTGAACATGACGACAAACGTGAAAGACCCCTCACTGCATGGCGGCAAGGAAATGAATTTCTGCGACGTTTGCAGTTCCCCCTCTGTGCATAGAAAAAGCATTTTTGCGGAACCTTATCATTACACCGAATCGGGACTGCCAAATGTCTATCTTGTGAATGTCGATGTGTACTATTGTGAGCAGTGCGGGATTGAAGTCGCTTCCATCCCTCACCCGCGCGAGTTGCATCTGCTCATCGTTACCGATATTTTAGTCAAACCAAGCGCCATGACGGGCGATGAATTGCGCTTTATTAGAAAGACCTTGATGATGCAGCCTGAAGAGTTTGCCGACTTGCTCGCGGTCGAGACGCAAACGATTTTGGATTGGCAAAACGCCAAAGCTTTAAACAGGCAAAGCGATTCACTCGTTCGATTCATATTTGCCAAGCTTTTAGGACAAAAAGGAGAACTGGAAGAAGACGTTGATATACCTGTGCCTGCTCAAATTACTGAAGACGATTGGGCCACAACCCGCAGGGAAATTGCCGAACTCGCAGAAGTAAACACGTCTTTGGGGATACCCGAGATGGAATGGAAACTCAGTTCAGGCGAAGCCTCTTAAAGGTTTGCCGGTCGCTTCCCAATTACAACCGATTGCTTCCTCTCGCCCCCTGACGGTCTCCGAGTCGCCGGATGTTTATGACACTTGATCGAATAAAACCTGGCGATGATAGAATCTCTCGGTTGTAATAGTTCAAACAACCATTTTTATTGAATCCATGTCCGAAGCGAGTAAAGAAAGAAGCTTGAATTTCCGCAGGCTTGCGCAACGCATAAGGGTTCCGGTCGGCTTCATCTTTGCGCCGCTGCTGTTGATCGCGGCAAGGCCCACTACAGGGTCACTTATGGCCGGAAGCGTTGTGGCGCTCGCGGGGCTTGCGGTTCGCGCGTGGGCATCGGGCTATCTGAAAAAAAATGAAGAGATAGCAACACGCGGCCCTTACGCTCATACGCGCAATCCGCTCTATTTAGGCACGCTGCTCATGGGCGGAGGCGTTACCATAAGCGCGGGCACGCCCTGGCTCGTCGCTCTTTTTGCCGCGCTTTATCTCATAATATATCTGCCTGTGATGCTGGCCGAAGCCGAAACCGTCAATCGGTTGTTCCCCGAAGAGTACCATCACTACAGCCGCCATGTGCCGCTTTTCGTGCCGCACCTCAGACCTTATCAACCGCAGGTCGACGGTTCACCCGAAAGCCCTGCGCCCTTGAATCGCAAGGGATTCGATTCCGCGCTCTACCTGCGCCACCGCGAGTACAGGGCGGCACTCGGATTGTTAGCCGCGTACGGGCTGCTCGTAGCGAAGCTCTATCTGTCCGGCGGCCGATAAAAAATTGAGAAATAGCTTTGATAAAGACGAGGATCTGGATTATAAAGGGACATGGCCGGTCGTAGCTATCGACCGATTCATCGGCACAGATGATGCAGGTACAACGAAGTTTCGCCGTTCTCATGTCGAAGGCTGAGGCCGATCTCTTGAGATTCGCCTCTGCTCAACGATATTCGCAACTATTTTATTTTGTGGATGGGAGGGTATAATCGAGGAGTATGAGAAAGACGTTTTCAATACTGTTGCTGGCGCTGATTCAAGTGGTCGGGGTTTCCTATTCGCAGACGACGACCGAAAAGGTAGCCCACGAGAAGACAACCCATAAGGCACCGCCTAAAATTTCCAAACCGCTCCCTTTTCGTTTCGGCGAGACCCTGACTTATGAGGTCAGCTTCTCGAAACTCATCTTCTCCGGCACCATTGGCGAAATCAAATTGACGGTTTCAAAGACTTCCGAAGCCGCAAAACCGGAGCTTATAGAATTGAAAGCCGAAGCCGTATCCAAAGGGTTCTTCCCAAAACTCTTCGGCATAAAGGTCAACGACCGCTTCAACTCGCTCGTCAATCCGGCAGACTTCGGGCTTCACGCTTCGACCTCGAATATCGAAGAGGGAAAGCGCCGCCGCGAGCAAAAATCGATGATCGACCGCGAGGCGGGCCGCGTGACTTACATAGACCGCGACCTCGCAAATCAGTCGGCCGAGCCGAAAATAGAAAAAGGTGCCTCGCCCCGGTGGGTGCTCGACCTGCTGTCGGCCTGTTATTTCGTGCGCACTCAGAAGCTCAAAGAGGGCGACCGGATTTCGATACCCGTAAGCGACGGCGGAAAGACTTATGATATAGAAGTCATCGTAGGTAAGCGCGAAGAAGTGAAGGTCGAGGGCCGCAAGTTCAAGGCCGTCCGTCTCGATGTGAAAGCATTTGACGGGCGCTATGTGCGCCGCAGCGGCGAAATGTTCATGTGGGTGACAGATGATTCCCTCCGTTTGCCTGTCCGCGCAAAGATAAAGTCTTCAGGCGCGACCGTCTCCATAGACCTCAAGGAGATTAAATTCAATTAGATGGGCCGGAGATTATTTTCAAAAACTCGAACTGTTCAAACGCCTTACAACGCGGGTCGGTAGAAGCCAGAACGCCCGCAAGCGAAAACCGTCTCATCTTACGGATGAAATTCTCGTCGGAAATTAGTATCATTCCAGAGACCCGATAGCCGGGCCTGGCCGGGAACGCAAGCATCAGATTTCCCGGACCCGGAATTCCAAAGAGATTGAAATCGATTACCAGGAGGTATGCTGAATGCGAAAGCTACTGATGTTTCTCGCAGTACTGATAGTGACAGTCATCCCAACCCACGCGCAGGAGAGTTATCCGAAGGTAGAGATTTATGGAGGCTATTCCTTCTTCAGTTCCAATCAGTTCCCTGACAGGGAAAATCTCAACTCGCCGGGCTTCGGCGCGAGCATTGCAGGCAACCTGAGCAAGAACTTCGGCCTTGTGGCTGAAATCAGCGGAAACTACGGACAGGTAACTCTGCCGGGACTTGTTCCAGATGTGACCGTTCCCGAATTCGATACAGATGTATACACCTTTTTGGTCGGCCCGCGCGTAACGTCGCGCAGCACCGGTTTCGACCTGTTCGGGCATGTGCTTTTCGGCGGAGCGAGGACTAAGGTCGAAAGATTCGAATCCGACACCGACTTCGCAATGGCTGTAGGGGGCGGCGTCGACATCAACGTGAGCAAGCGCATAGCCGTGCGCATATTCCAGGTCGATTATCTGCCGATCAAGTCCGACAGGAATCTCTTCCGCAACGAGGAATGGTCGCACAACGTCCGTTTTCAGATAGGAGTCGTCTTCCGTGTAGGCGGAGAATAGAACCCGCGCGATTGCCCGGCCCGTTTTTTATCGAACCGATGGGCCGAATGAATACATTTATTGTCGGCACAATCGAAAAATATAGAAAGACGACTTGTGCTATTTGAACCCTGAAGATGATTAGGGAAGCAGGGGACGAATCCGGTTCGGGGCCGACTTTTCATCCAACATCTTGTAGTTGGATCAAGCATCCGATGCTAAATCCTGTGCTTCCCCTCAATCACTCAAGTAACAGCGTCCGCCCGCGTTTGTGCAATGGGGCTTTTTGCACTACAATGCTGCAATGTCCTGGTATCGCAAACTTCACTGGCAAATCATCATAGGTCTGGTTCTCGGC
>JAKEHD010000769.1 GCA_022615215.1 Blastocatellia bacterium | reverse complement strand
GTTATACTGCGCGCGGGGCAAGATGAAAGTTTTTTCTGGGAGCGCAGGCATCCTGCCTGCAAGCGTTCGCGCATTCAGGCGCTTGAGGGAACTTCTCAATCCAAGCCGCGCACAGTATACCAGCCTGACTCAAAGCCTTTATCTCAGCGAATCAAAACCTGAAGTTCAGGGAAGCCTCTATCCGGCGCGACTGCTGCGCGCTGTTGGCCGTGCCGAATCGTGCGGAGGTCAGCACTCCGTTGTACCTGCTCAGGTTGGTCGTGTTGAACAGGTTTCGTGCGTTGAGCGAAATCGTCAGGTTGTACTTTTGTCTGCCCCGGTCTCCATCTCCGCCCCGGCCGCCTGTGCCGCCCCGGCCTCTTCCACCTCTTCCGCCTCCGCGCCACCCTCCGTCGCGGCGCTCTCTACGTACACGCTCAAGGTCCGCCTGTCGCCCGTCCTCGGTGACGCCCCGGCTCGCCCGTGCGGACCTCGACTCGCCGAACCCGAAGGTCTTGGATACGCTCAGGCTCACATTCACGGACCCCGGTCCCTGCCCGAAGTTGCGCGGGATTATCTCATCGCCCAGGAGCGGGTTCGGATTGAAGACGCCGAACTCGGTTATTACGGCCTCCGGGTCGTCGGGGCTTGCAAACGCGGGACGGTCGGAAAAGAGCGTATCGCGGTTGTTGTCGCGCCCCGTCGTTATGTTGAAAGGCCGCCCCGAATTCGCCCTTACGAACGAACTCAATCGCACCCGCCAGGGCAGCGATATCGAACCCCTTACGAAGACATTATGGCGCGAGTCCTGCCCCGAACGGCCCCACTCAGGGCCGAGGTCGAAAGAGTTCGCGGGCGTCTGGCCCGAACCGTCTGTGTCGCTGCGCGTCGAAGACAGCGTATAGTTGCCCGAAAGCTGTAAGGGACCGATCTCGGTTCTGAGCGAGAGCGTCATCTCGTGCCGCGTTAAAAAGCCCGTCGATTCATATACAAGTATCGGTCCCCGATCTGGAAAAGGCAGGACCGGATCGATTGAACCGCCATTCGGCAAGGGCGCGTTGAGATTGCGCGTTCGCAGCAAGTGTACTCCGCGAGTCCAGGTGTAACCTACGGACGCGAAGATATCGTTTGGCAATCGCCGCTCGTAGCTTGCGGTCGAAATTATCGAATAAGGCGCGTTGAGGTGATCGTCTTTCACGCGGACGGTGGACGGACGCTGCACTGCGCCCTCAAGCAGATCGGGAATGTCAGGAAAGAAGCTCGGCCTCTGAACGGTGAACTGCTGCTGGCGCTCGCCGTCGAGCCGTATGGTGTCGAGCGTTATGCCGTCGCTTATGAAATCGTGAAAGATGCCCGCGCCGAGACGCACTGTGCTTAGGCCTTCTTTGTCCGGCTGCCAGGCCAGTCCCGCGCGCGGCGCGAAGTTCAAATCATCTTCGAGGTTCGTCTGCCAGGAGTGGCGCAAGCCATAAGAAAGAGTCAAACTTGGGCGTATGCGCCAATCGTCCTGAATGAACCAGCCCATCTCCAATTGCGATATGTTGAGCGAAGGGTCGCCCCGCACTATGGAGAACTGCGAAGGCCGATAGCCCTCTACGCCCGTAATCACTCGCCTGTAGAGTTCGAGCGGTGAGATGGGGATTTGATTCCCGACTTGATTGAGCACGGGCACTCCGAGCGCATCTCTTTCAACATCGGTCCCGAAGGTGAACGTGCCGCCGAAGTTCGAGCGGTTGAGTATATTTCCGCTCTCTCTTTCGGCGCGCACGCCCACACGGAAGGTGTGCTTGTTGTAGGTATAGGTCAGGTTGTTGACCAGTTCTATTTCATCTTCCTCATCCTCGGAAAAGAGCGACCCCTGATTGCCGCCCGCGCTGAAAGCGTCGAGCACTATTATGGCTGTAGCATCCGTGACGGCTTGCGTCGCGCTTGTGTCGCGGTCGAACTCCAGGCGAAACTCGTTGACCGCGCGCTCCGATACTATGGAGGTGAGCGAGAACCTGAAAGTGTTATCGCCTCGCGTTCGCGTCGAAGCCCGCTCAGGCAGATCGAATCCGCCGCCGAGTCCCTGGTTCTCGTTGGCTCTGCTCGTGCGGCGATACTGAAACCATAAGGTGTGCTTGGGGGTCACGAGAAAATCGGTGCGGATGGAAAAGTTTGTCACACGCGAAGGGGTCAGCACCGTTTCGGCGAATGGTTCCGGCAGAAACGTGACCGGGTTTAATACGGTCGCATTGACCACACCGTTTTCATCCTGCTCGCGGCGATTCATATCGACGAAAAAGCCCCAGCGATTTTTTATTATGGGGCCGCTAAGGTTGCCGTTGTAAGAGCGCGTTTGCAGCGGCGCTCGGAATGGCGCGAAAGCGTTGCGCGCATTCATCGCCTCGTCATTGAAATTGAGTCGGAACCCGCCGTGATAAGCGTCCGAACCAGGCTTGGTGATGATCTCTATGCGGCTGCGCCCCGGCTCGTTGTATTCGGCCGAAAACGGATTCGAATTGAGCTGAATTCTCAGTATGGCTTCTTTGGGCGGGATGCGCCCATCCTCGCTGAAGCCGTCGACATACAGCGCCGCCTCGTCTCCGCCCCCTGCGCCCCCCGCAATAAGCCTGAGCGTTTCGAGAAGTTCGTCAGGGTCGTCGGGCAGGGCTTCAAGGTCTTCTTCGGTCAGGACAATAGCCGACAGGTTGTTGTCCGGCTCGGTCGAGAGGCCCGCGTCTTCGGTCTTCACTTCGACCTGCTCGCTTATGAAAACCTTGAGCGTAACGTCGAAAGGAGCGGTTCGTTCGGCTGTAAGATCGATCTGTTCTTCGAATGGAGCGAAGCCTTCGACCACTATCAGCAGCCTGTAAAGTCCAGGCTTCACGTTTGTGAATCGATAGCGGCCCTGCCCGTCGGTTTGTGTCGTGTATTTGTTGCCCTTGCCGTCGTCGAGCGCGACGGGCGCGGCGACTATGAAGGCGCGCGTTTCATCGACCACCGAGCCATACAATTCTATAGCTCCCTGAGCCAGGCAGGGCGCGGACAGAGGGCCGGTATTTATCAATAGAAAGAGCAAGCTGAAGGTTGCGGTGAGCTTTTTCGTCATCTCTATTTCTTTCATTTTTTTGACAATTGATTACGTGCAGTGGCCAGTGGTCAGTGAAGAAGCGTTCCAACTGACCACTGACCTTTAGCGGTCTTTCGACTTCGAGCGTCCGCGTTTATGCCGTCCCCGGCCTCTGTCTTTCATCCTGTCTTTGATCTCCTGGAATTGTTGCCACTGTTCGGGAGTGAGCGCGGACCTCAGACGGTCCTCCGTCTGTTTGCGAATGTCACGGAATTTCGGCTCCGACTCTTTGCGCACTTCTATCAACTGAGCGCGCGCATCACCGAGTATTTTTTCAACCTCGGTCGTCTGTTCCGCAGAGAGTTCGAGGCGGTCTAATATGCGCTCGAACCTGTAAACCGGCGTGTCTCCGGGAAGCGGCGGGGAACCAGGTTCACCGCGCGCTCTATATAGATTGAAAGCCAGGCCGCCCGCGAGAGCGCCGAGCGCGAAGATGGCGAGTGCCGCAAGTCGGACCTGCCATTTTTTACTTATATTCTTCATAAGCTTCCTGCCCATCATATAAAGTCGTGAGCACGTCGCCGTAACTTATATCGTCATCAGCGATATCGTCGCCCTGCAAAACAACCCATTCGGCCGAGTAGATGTCACTGGCTATCAGGTCCGCTTCGGGCGTCTGAACCTGACTGATGAACAGAGTCAGAGTCAGCAGAACGACCACCAGCACGACCATCGAAGATACGAGCGCACGCGCGGCTTTCCACATCCCTGAGAAAGCGAATTGTTCGGGGGCGGCAGCCGTGTCGCGAATCGCGGCCATCACGCGAGTATTGAAGAAAGGCGGCGGCTCGACCACCTCGGAGGCTCGCGCTTTGAGCATCGAAGCCTGTGCGCGCGCCGCATCATAAGCGCGAGCGCAGCCGGAGCAATGGCTTATATGAGAACTTATCCTATCGAGTTCGCTTTCGCTCAAGCTGCCGAGAGGTTTTTCTTCGAGCATCTTTATTACGTGTTCGTCTCTCATAACTAGCCTGCTTTCTCCATGTTCGCCCTCGTATCCCCTCCCTTACGGTCGGGGTACTGAAGCAATTTTTCCACGGCCTCGCGCATTCGGCGGCGGGCGCGAAATGCCCTGACCTTGACCTTGGACTCGGACCAGCCCGTCATCTCGGCCACCTCTTTTACAGGCGTATCGTCTCCGTCGATCAGGGTCAGCACCAGCCGGTCTTCGGGCGATAGCGTCTCAAGTACCCTTTCGGCCAGGTCC
>JAKEHD010000768.1 GCA_022615215.1 Blastocatellia bacterium | reverse complement strand
GCCCGGTGCACCCCGTCAAGAACCTCAATCTCGGTCTCATCCAGATGTGCTGCGGTCAAGAAGCGCAATGGACCACGGACAAATCATGCACCACGCTTTCACCTCTGCTCCCCTGCTCCCCTGCTCCCCTGCTCCTCTGCTTCCTTGCTCTCCTTTTGACTTATCGGCCGGAATTCGCTATTGTCTGCATTCCATTCAAGAAATCAAGGAGCGACGCATGAGACCCATCTCCAGGCAGTATCTGCTCAGGTCCGTTTTTTGCCTCTCTATTTTTCTGTTCACAGCGACCGGCATCGGTTTGGCGCAAGAAGCCGAACCGCGCCCTGCGGTCGAGGTCCAATGGCCCGCTCTCACTCTCGTCGACGTCGATTTCGCTCTCACAGTGAAGCTATCGGAGACGCAAGGGTGGCCTTCGGAGGTTCCTTTCAGCCTCACCGACGAACGGACAGGTCAACCGATTCCGGGCGGTTCGGGTCAACTGGCCGTGCGCGACGAAGACAATAAACCGAAATCGGAAGTAAAGATCGAACATCTGAGGCTTCCCGTCTCAGGCGTCTCGACGCTTGTGCTTCAGGTGGGCGATGCCGAACCTGCGACCAAAGAGGTGCGCGCCATTCCGGGCTGGCTTTCGCTTCTGCCGCCGCTGATCGCCATAGGGCTTGCGATGCTCTTCCGCCAGGTCATCGTCGCGCTGTTTGCGGGCGTGTGGCTCGGCGCTGTTTTCGTTCACGGCTATCAGCCGTTCGTCGGTTTTTTGCGCGCAGCCGATTACTATGCCGTCAATGCCTTGACCGATCGAGGGCACGCCTCGATAGTGATCTTCAGCCTTCTATTGGGCGGGATGATAGGCGTTGTGGCGAAATCGGGCGGGGCCATGGGGATGGCGAATCTCGTGACCAGGTTTGCCACCACGAGCAAACGCGGCCAGTTCAGTTCCTGGCTGCTCGGCATCCTCATATTCTTCGACGACTATTCCAACACGCTGATCGTCGGCTCCACCATGCGCCCCATAACCGACAGGCTGCGCGTCAGCCGCGAGAAACTGGCTTTCATAGTCGATGCGACCGCCGCGCCAGTCGCAAGCATCGCCGTCATTTCATCCTGGATAGGCGTGGAGATCGGCTACATAGGTGACCAGTACAAGGCGCTCGGACTGGAAGGCGATCCGTATCTCGTCTTTCTACAGACGATCCCGCTTCGCTTCTATCCGTTGCTGATGCTCTTCTTCGGGTTGATGGTCGTATTCACACGGCGCGATTTCGGGCCTATGTGGCGGGCCGAGCGGCGCGCTCGCGAGGAAGGCAAACTCCTGGCCGACGGCGCCAATCCGGCTGCCGATTTCGCAGACCCCGGCATCGCGCCCAAAGAGGGGCGACCGCTTCGCTGGTATAACGCTGTGGTTCCGATTCTGGTCGTAATTCTTACAATTCTCATAGGCATGTATCTCGATGGCCGCGCCTCGGTTCTCTCTTCCGGAGGCGAACTGAACCTGCGCAACATCTTCGGCGCTGCCAATTCAAACAACGCTCTGATATGGGCGTCGCTGTTGGGTTGCGTTGCAGCGATTCTGATGGCCGTCGGTCAACGTCTTCTCAGTCTGGCCGAGGCGATGGGGGCATGGCTTACGGGCCTCAAATCGATAGTTCTGGCGATACTGATACTCGTGCTGGCCTGGTCGCTGGGCAGCGTCTGCGTCGACCTGCATACGGCCAATTACATCATCAGCGCCATAGGCGGCTGGCTCAACCCTGCGCTCCTGCCTGTGCTGGTGTTTCTGATCTCCGCCGTCGTCAGCTTCGCCACAGGCACGTCCTGGGGGACGATGGCGATCCTCTTTCCCCTAATCATTCCCCTGGCTCACAATATGGCACCGGGCCAGGAAGTTATCATGCTGGGAGTGATCTCTTCGGTCCTCGCGGGGTCCGTGTGGGGCGATCACTGCTCGCCGATTTCCGACACCACCATCATGAGTTCCATGGCAAGCTCGTGCGATCATATCGATCACGTGCGGACGCAGTTGCCTTATGCGCTCTCGATTGGATTCATAGGAATGCTGGTCGGGGATTTGCCGACGGCCTTCGGTCTATGGAATGAGTGGGTCGCATTGCTTCTGGGCATGGCGGTCATCACAGGGATGCTCTTTCTTTTCGGGAAAAAAGTCGACGAATACAAACCCCCGACTTGAGGAAAAGAGTCTTCTTTTTGAGGAAACAAGTCTTCCTTATTATGACGCATGCTCCATCGACAGATCATGGCTTGATAGTTCAGAATCCAGCCTTCAGGCTGCCCTGGCACGCTAAAGCGCGGACTCTGAACTTCCAGGCCGCGGCAGTCATAGAGGATCGATGGCAAAGAATCAAAATGTGAGACGGTCATTCCTCTTCGGTAGGGTCAGGCGCTTCTTCGGGAAAAGTGACGCGATCATAAACGTCAGCGAGCCGCAATGTGCAATCGATGGATGCGAGAGTGAGACTCTCTTCGAGATCGCTGACCGGTGCAGCGATCAGCCACAGCCCATTCTCCTGACGGGCGAAATGCTCTATCACCGGCTGGTTCTGAGCAACCACCACATAGTCGGTCAGCGACTCGATGTATGTGCGATAGCGCCGGAACTTCTCTCCGAGATCGAAGGCTTCCGTATTCGGCGACAGGACTTCGATGATGACCTGCGGATTGAGCAGCACATCGCGGTACTCATCGTGGAAACGCATCGCTCCGCAGACGACCAGCAGGTCGGGATAGGAATAGAGTCCTTTCGTCGAGTGGCGAGATTGGGGGATTGGGCCGCTGAGAACTTTCGTATCCTTAGAGCGAATTCGACATGGTTTGTCTCTTAACTGATTATAAAGCTGCCCTACGAGGTTCGTGCAAATCTCGCCGTGTTCGGGGCTTTCGCCCGCCATCGCATATATCAATCCGTCGAGATATTCGTGGCGCTCTTCGGACTCGCGTTCCAGCGCCAGATACTCTTCGACAGTGTAGCGCACTTCTGATTTCGCCAGGCTCATAGTCACTCTCCTCGATATTCAATCATTACCGGCTTCGCCTGAAGCGATTATAGCCCCATGAGGTCAGGCGACAAAGCTCGCATTGATCGGCGATTCATATCGAGCGCGAGCCGCAACTGCCACCCACGCCATCATTCGCGTCCGCGCCCCTCGCTCGCAAAGCCGGAAAGCCTGCGGGCTTTCGCATTCCGGGCCGTTCGTGTATATTGAGCAACTTTGCGCAAAGGGCGGCTTTGCTAATAGAATTAGCAGGCTGAAAAATTTATTTTGGAGAGGTCATGGCAAAAGGTTTTACAATTTGGTTCACGGGAATGTCGGGCGCGGGCAAGACGACGCTCGCCCGTTTGATCGAAGCGGAATTAAAAAACCGCGAGCACAGGGTCGAAGTCCTCGACGGCGATATTATACGCACTAATCTTTCAAAGGGGCTTGGTTTTTCAAAAGAGGACCGCGACACCAACATCCGACGCATAGGATTCGTCTGCAATCTGCTTACACGCAACGAGGTCGTGGCCATTGCTGCGGCTATCTCGCCTTACCGCGAGGTGCGAGACGAGGTGCGCCAAATGATAGGGTCGTTCGTCGAGGTCTACGTCAAGTGCCCCATCGAAGTGCTGGCCGAGCGCGATGTGAAGGGGCTGTACAAAAGAGCTTTTGCAGGCGAAATAGAGCACTTCACAGGGATAGACGACCCCTACGAAGAACCCCTCTCGCCCGAAGCGGTGGTCGAAACCGACACGGAAACTCCCGAACAGAGCGCGGCGCAAATACTTGCAAAGCTGGAAGAGATGAATCTGATCGCTCCGGCCTTACCTGATGCCTACAGCGATGAAGACGACGAAGAGATTCGCCGCCGCCTCGAAGCGCTCGGATATGTTTAAGGGGTGTCTGTTTTATATTTGAGGAAAATATGCTCCGCAGAGTATTGGTTTCCATCCCTGTAACCGCTGCTATAGCATTGCTGGGATTCATTGCTGCTTCACTTTTGCTATCGCCTGATGCATCGACAGGAGTCCGCCTCCTGAGCATAGCACCAGGCCTGTTGTCAGTGATTTTGCTATCGTGCCTTATTATGTCATGGGCACGACCGACAATCAGAATCGTGCAAATCGCAATATGGTCGTCTGCTGTTTTTGTCGTTGCATTCCTGCTTGGTTCATTAGATGCTGACAGCATCAGCGGCCTGGAGCTCGTGACAGTGATTTTCTTTGCTGCGGCCCTTGCATTAGCATGCTGGTGCCTTTCCGTTCTTTCACGACACATGAAAGAAGGTTGATCCGATGGGTCTTTTAGACAGGTTCAAATCAAAAGATAAAAACCGGCGCGCCGTCCTCATAGGACTCGACGGCGCGCCCTATACGCTCGTTCGCCGATTCATCGAAGACGGCACGATGCCCCGATTGGCAGAACTCGTCAAACGCGGAACGCTGCTTCAGATGGATACGACCATCCCCGATATATCGTCCGTCGCGTGGACATCCTTTATGACCGGCGCGAATCCCGGACGTCACGGCATATACGGCTTCCTCGACCTTCAGCCCAACAGCTACAAGATATACTTCCCCAACTCGCGCCACATACAGTGTACGACTCTATGGGAAGAGGCCGGACGCCGAGGCCGCCGCTCGATAGTCATAAACGTCCCTTCCACTTATCCCGCGCAACCGATGAACGGCATACTCGTTTCGGGATTCGTGGCTATCGATCTCAACAAAGCCACATACCCGCCTGAGTTCGTGCCCAAACTGCGCGAACTCGATTATCGAATCGACGTCGACGCGCGCAAGGTGCAGGAGTCGCACGACGCGCTTATGGAAGACATTCTCAAAACGCTCGAACGCCGCGTCGAAACCCTTCTGTACCTGTATGACAATGAACAGTGGGATCTCTTCATTGGCGTTATAACTTCTACGGATCGTTTGCAGCACTTCTTCTGGGACGCGATAGAGGACGAAAACCATAAATACCATTCGGCGTTCCTGGATTACTACGCCCTGGTGGACGATTTTCTCGGACGCATTGGCGAGCGACTAGGCGACGAGACGTTATTCATAATGAGCGATCACGGGTTCACAGGGATAGAGAAGCAGGTCTATCTGAATCGCTGGCTCGCAGACAACGGCTATCTGAAATTGAAAGAGAACGCGCGCTCCATAGAAGACATCGCTGAGGGGTCGCGTGCGTTCGCGCTCGACCCCGGGCGCATATACTTGAACCTGAAAGGGAGATACCCGTCGGGCACTGTGGAGCGCGCCTATCGCCGTGCGCTGCTCGATGAGATCAAACAGGGTCTTTCTGAAATCAGCGCGAACGGTACGGCGATAGTGAAGCGAGTATACGAGCGGGACGAGATATTTTCAGGGCCACGCACGGACGCGGCTCCCGACCTCTGCGTGCAGCCCATCTACGGCTATGATCTGAAAGGCGCTGTCAACAAGCAGGAATTGATGGACCGCGACCTGCTCACAGGGATGCACACACAGGATGATGCGACCCTTTTCATAAGCGCGCCCCGCGATGATCTCAGACCCGATAAGCCTCACATCACGGATGTTGCGCCGACCATTCTCGCCTCGATGGGCCTGACCGCGCCCGAAGGGATGGACGGGCGCTCGATGTTCGCGCGCGAATGAACTCTGATATTTTCCGATGAAAACACTAACCATAGGACTCGACGGGGCGACATTCGACCTTATAACGCCGCTTGCAGAGGCGGGGCGGCTGCCTGTCCTCTCGCAACTGATGCGCGAGGGGGCGAGCGCGCCGCTTCGTTCGACTATTCTTCCCAACAGCTTTCCCGGATGGGCCAGTTGCACTACGGGGACGAGCGAAGGCATGCACGGCGTCTTTTCTCCCTTCATCAAAAACGATGTAAGTTACGCCGTTCGCGCCATGAGCGGGCGCGACATCATGACTCGCACTGTATGGGATTTGCTGACCGAACAGGGCGGACGCTCCATAGTCGTAAACGTCCCCACGACTTATCCGCCTGAGCCGCTCAACGGTTTTATGGTGACGGGGATGCTCACTCCGGGGATGGAGTCCGACTACACTTATCCCGCTTCGCTCAAAGCCGAGATCGCTTCTGCGCTTCCATCTTATATAATCGAGCCGGGCCGAAACCCTGATAAGCGCGCTCGCGCAGAAGAATTTCGCCGCGCCACCCTTATGCACGAACGCGCAACGAAATTGCTTATGGACCGGGGCGAATGGGATTTCCTGATGATGGTCTTCTCAGTGCTCGACCGCGCGCAGCATGATTACTGGGCCGACATGGACCCGTCGCATCCACGACATGATCCTGCCGCACCGCCCTCCTGGCGCGCCTTCATTCACGAGACCTACGAACAACTAGACGCGGCCGTGGGAAGACTCATAGAGCGCCTCCCCGCCGCCGCCCGCGTGCTGGTAGTGTCGGATCACGGTTTCTGCTCTGAGTTATTCGAAGTCCGCGTGAACGAACTGCTCGCTTCGAAGGGACTGCTCGCATTTAAATCGCCCGCTTCGAGGCAGAGCCGCGCCAAGATAAAATCCTTAAAAGAAAAGATCGCCCGCCGACTCGCTCCTTCTACTCCCGCCGGAAACGTGCTCGATCGCAAAGTCCATTATGGCAGCGCCTTCCTCGAAGAAATAGACTGGTCGCGCACGCGCGCCTTCTTCGCTCAGGACAAAGGCGTATGGGTCAACCTCGCGGGGCGCGAACCTCAAGGCTGCGTGCGTGAAAGTCAGTTCGACGATGTTGTAGAAGAAGCCCGCACCGCATTAAAAAGTCTGATCTTGCCCGATACAGACGAGCCTGTATTCGAAAAGGTGATGCGACGCGAAGAAGCATTCCGCGGACGGTGGTCCGCTCGTTTGCCGGACCTTGTGATGATCCCCCGGCGCGATGAGTACGTCTACAACGAACGTCCGAGCTACGGCGATGTTATAGTACACGCCGATTCGACCACAGGCACGCATTCGCGCGACGGCATATTCATAGCGTGGGGCAAAGGGATAAAGAGCGGCGCTCGTTTCATCGCACAGCCGAACCTTCGAGACGTTGGCCCGACGGCGCTCTTATCGCTCGGATGCCCGCTCACAGAAGACATGGATGGCCGGGCGATCGAGGAAATATTCGATCCGCCCGTCGCGCCCTCGCGTCGTGGGAGTTCTTACCGCGACGCTGATGAAGACGACAGTTCAAAGAAACCTGTCTACAATGAAAGCGAAGAGGCCGAATTGCGCGAGCGATTGCGCGCATTAGGATATATCGAATGAGCGATTATGAAACCGAGAATTCTGGTTATAGGGCTTGATGCCGCGACGATGGATTTGATACGGCCGTGGGCCGGAGAGGGGCGCTTGCCTGCGATTGCACGCTTGATGAATGAAGGCGCAAGCTTAGAGCTTCTATCGACTCCCAATATGCACAGCGCGTCCGCCTGGACTTCGATTCTCACGGGACTCAATCCCGGACGCCACGGCCTTTTCGTATTTTCAGACCGCGATTTCGCAACCGGTCGCCAGGTCTTCTTCAAGGGCGGCGACCGCGCGGGCGAAACCATAAGTTCACACCTCGCGCGCAGGAGCCTGACCTCCGGCTTGCTCAATGTGCCTATGACTTACCCTGCCGATTGCCGGGCAAACGGCTTTACCGTAAGCGGTCTCGACGCGCCATCCTTGAATGAAAGGGCATTCTGCCCTCCAGAGCTGCGAAGCGAGTTGTTAGAAAGAGTCCCCGATTATCACTTCACCCCGCCCGGCCTCGGCGATTTGATGAGCGCGGGGCGCATCGAGGCAGCAATAAGCGCGTGGATGAGATTGATCGAAGCTCAGACCGAGGCGGCCCGCTATCTTTTAGCGTCGAGCCCGGTCGATTTTTTCATGACCGTTTACACGGCGAGCGATTGGGCCGGTCACAATCTGTGGAAATACTTCGATAAGACTCGCGGCGGCAATGAGTCCGATGATGCGCGATTCGCTGACGCATTGCTTTCCATATATCAGGCGCTCGACCGGGCGATTGATCGCCTGCTCGAATACTCGGATGAGAAAACACAGGTCTACGTGATTTCAGATCACGGCATGGGACCGCACACCGGCGCGTCATACCATCTAGCCGGATGGCTCGAAGAGAACGGTTATATGGCGCGCAAGCGTCAACCGGAGCGTAGCCGCTCCTATGTCGCCCGCGCGTCTCTCGTAGGCGCAGGCCGACGCGCCGCTCGCGCGTTGCTTCCCGTGTCGCTCAGAGAAAAAATAAAATCCCGTATTGGCGACGCCCGCGTGGAAAGATTGCGGTCGGCCGAAAAAGACGAGTTCTACTCT
>JAKEHD010000767.1 GCA_022615215.1 Blastocatellia bacterium | reverse complement strand
TGTTCGCGTTCGTCGGCCGGTCTCGCAGCGAGGTTGTTGCTCATGATTATTCGCGCGCAGGAGTTCCATCTGAGGATCGCGTCATCGTTTCCTGCGGGGCGGATGGCTTCGGCCTCCTCGAACCAGTTCATCGCTTCGCGCAGCCATTCGTAGGCGTCGAATCCGCTGCCGGGCGACCCCTTGGTCAGATGTGCCTTCGCGCGCCGCTCGCAAACTATGCCCGAATAATAGTTCCGCTCATACTCGTCGCGAATCCCTGCTAGGACTTCCTGAGTCTGCGTTTCGCCTATCGCGTAGCCTTTGGCGAAACGGTCGGTCATGGCGAGTAAAAGTATAACGTGGGCCTGCTGATTGTCAGGGTCTATGCGCAACACATCGTGACATATACTCTCGGCCGCCCCCGGCTCGTTGAGCAATCTGTAATGCTTCGCTTTCTCCAGGGCAGCGGGGATGGCTTCGTTTGATAGCGGTTTGAGTTCGAACATAATGCGCTCCTGCTCGTTATGAAAACGGTCTTACTGTTGCTCCGACGAGGCGCGAGGCCGAAATATGCGAAACAGTCTTGTGAGCGGGTCGTAGAACTCGCCCACCACGCGCTCCTTGAGCGGGATGATGGCATTATCGGTTATGGTTATGCTTTCGGGACAGACCTTCGTGCAGCACTTGGTTATATTGCAATAGCCTATCCCCTGAGCGTCCTTCAACTCTTTCAATCGATCTTCGGTGTCGAGGGGATGCATCTCAAGCGCGGCCGCGTAGACGAGGAATCGCGGGCCTATGAACTCCGCGTGCAGGTTGTGCTCGCGCAGGACGTGGCATACATCCTGGCAGAGGTAGCATTCTATGCACTTGCGAAACTCCTGAACGCGGTCGATGTCTTCCTGAGCCATGCGCCAGGTGCCGTCGGGAGCATCGGGCGGCCGGGGTTTGAATTTTTTTATCCGTTTCTTCACCTCATAGTTCCAGGAAACATCCGTGATGAGGTCTTTGATTATGGGGAATGCCTTCATCGGCTCGATTGTGACGGGATTTTCAAGCGGGAGAGTGTTGAGCCTTGTCATGCACATGAGGCGAGGCATACCGTTTACTTCGGCAGAGCACGAGCCGCATTTGCCCGCTTTGCAATTCCATCGACAGGCGAGGTCTGTCGCCTGTTCGGCCTGTATCTGATGTACGGCATCGAGTACGACCATCCCTTCGGAAACCTCGGTCGTGTAGTCGACGAAATCCCCGCCCCGTGCGTCGCCCCGCCAGATTCTGAACGTGGCTTTCTTCATCTACTTCATCTCCTCTATGACCTGTTTGAGTTCCGCAGGCATTTCCGGAATCGCTTCGCGCCTGAGTTGCATGCGTCCGTCATCGCTTTTCTTAACAGCGATGTTGAAACGGCCGAACTCCTCGTCTTTGGCGGGATAGTCGTCGCGGTACTGCGCGCCCCGGCTCTCTTTTCGCTCAAGGGCCGAAAGGGTTATCGCTTCGGCGACCGTGAGCAGGTTCGTCAAATCGAGCGCCGTGTGCCAGCCGGGATTGTATTCGCGGTTGCCGGTGACCGAGACGCGACGGCTCCGTTCCCATAGCTTTTCTATTCCCTCAAGCGCGCGCAGCATCTCGTCTTCCCTGCGCACTATGCCGACAAGATCCTGCATCATCTCTTGCAGATCATGTTGAATCTGATACGGGCCTTCGCCGCGAGCGTCTGAGCTTCGCTCGAACGGCTCAAGCGCGCGCCGGGCCGCTTCGTCGATCTGATCGGGACTCGCCTGACCGGGACTGTTTTCAGAGGCGAATTTTGCAGCGAACTCGCCCGCGCGTTTGCCGAAGACTAAAAGGTCCGAAAGAGAGTTGCCGCCGAGCCGGTTCGCCCCGTTGATGCCTGCCGCGCATTCGCCGCAGGCAAATAATCCCTCGACTGTAGACATCTGCGTGTCGGAATCGACTCGAATGCCGCCCATCATGTAATGCGTCGTGGGGCCGACCTCCATGGGCTGCTCTGTTATATCGATGTCGGCCAGTTGCTTGAACTGATGGTACATGCTCGGCAGCTTCTTCTTTATATGCTCGGCGGCGTTCGGGAGTCGCTTCTTGATCCAGGAGATGTCGAGAAAGACGCCGCCGTGAGGGCTTCCTCTCCCCTCTTTGATCTCTCGAACTATGCAGCGGGCCACGTGATCGCGCGTCAGGAGATCGGGCGGGCGGCGCGCGTTCTTATCGCCCTGAGTGTAGCGCCAGCCTTCCTCTTCGTTATCGGCAGTCTGGCTCCTGTAATTTTCCGGTATGTCATCGAACATAAAGCGGCGACCTTCGAGGTTGAGCAATACCCCGCCTTCTCCGCGAACCCCTTCGGTTACGAGTATGCCGCGAACGCTCGGCGGCCAGACCATGCCTGTCGGGTGGAACTGAACGAACTCCATGTCTATGAGTTCGGCCCCCGCGTGATAGGCAAGGGAGTGTCCGTCGCCCGTGTACTCCCAACTGTTGCTCGTGATCTTGAACGCGCGGCCGACTCCGCCCGTGGCCATCACTATCGCCTTCGCCTTGAAGACCTGAAACCGGCCCCGCTCGCGGTCATAAGCCATCGCCCCGACGACGCGATCGCCGTCCTTGAGCAGAGTGACGACGGTGCATTCCATGTACACATCTATGCCGCGATGTACGCCGTGATCCTGAAGGGTGCGAATCATCTCAAGCCCCGTGCGGTCGCCGACGTGCGCGAGGCGCGGGTACTTGTGGCCTCCGAAGTTCCTTTGGAGGATGCGGCCGTCCTTCGTGCGGTCGAATACCGCTCCCCATGCTTCGAGTTCATGCACGCGGTCGGGCGCTTCTTTGGCATGAAGCTCGGCCATTCGCCAGTTGTTGACATATTGGCCTCCGCGCATGGTGTCTGCGAAGTGGACCCGCCAGTTGTCGCGCTCGTCGACGTTGCCCATGGCCGCAGCGATTCCGCCTTCGGCCATTACTGTGTGCGCTTTTCCGAGCAGGGATTTGCATATAAGCCCCACCCTGACATCTGCGGCCGAGGCTTCGATAGCGGCTCGCAATCCCGCGCCGCCCGCTCCTATCACCAGAACGTCGTGTTCGAAGGTAAGGTATTCGGCCATTAAAAGATTCTCCAGTCAAACCAGATTCCCATAGCACATAGTCGGACGTAGATGTCGGAAAACGCCACCCAGAAGAGGCTCGTCCAGGCCCACATCATGTGACGACGATTGAGGTAGCTCGCGCAAAAATAAGCACGCTGACAGATCGGAACTTTCGAGACCTGATCGAGGCGGCCTCCTACAAGATGGCGCAGGGAATGGCAACTGAATGTATAACCGCCGAGAAAGACTACGTTCAGCGCAAGCACTATCGTCCCGACTCCTATGCCGAAAGAGGTTTGCCCTGCTTCGGTGAACCACAGCGCCTCCCAAACATCGTAGGACAGGACTACGAGGAAGAGGAGCGCGAGATAGAGAAAGTAGCGGTGTATGTTCTGCACTATCAGAGGGAAAGACCGCTCGCCCCTGTAATGCTTGCGGGCTTCGCCGACGGTGCAGGACGGAGGGTCGGCCCAGAATGCTTTGTAATAAGCCCCGCGATAGTAATAGCAGGTGAGCCGGAAGCCGCCCGGTGCCCATAGGATCAGCAGCGCCGGCGACCAGGGCAGCCAGCCGGGCCAAAAGCCCGGTTTTGCTCCGAACCAGCTATGAGCAGTACCGAAGAGTTCGGGCGAATAGAAAGGCGAAAGATATGGGCCAAAGCGATAGTGCTCGCCCTGGAAGGCGGCCCATGTCGAGTAGACTATGAAGGCCGACAGTCCCAGAAATACCAGCAGCGGCTGCGCCCACCATGCATCGGGGCGGCTTGTCTGGCCGAAAGGTCGTCGTTTCAAAGAGACATCAGTGGAAGCCATAGAACCCTTCAGGTAACCTCCTGAGCGCAAACCGGGGACCAAAGAGGAAAATCCCCAGGATGATGACTCGACTGTCGCGCTCAGGATATTGGATGGCCATATATTGGATATGAAGACTGCTATCACTCCAATATCCTGTACTTCAATGGCAAAGCGCGACTATCGAGAAAGTAATCTGTGCAGCCTCGCCCCGATCATTACAAGCCATGCCCCGAAGGGCTTTCGCATCAATAGATCGTTCTCTTAAAAATTAAGCCGGTCGTTACCTGACACGGGCACACCAAACCCGATCTTATATGATTCATAAAGACGGGCCATAATTATCATGCCCGCTGATTTCGAGTCAAGCGAGGGAGTTGCCGCGCGTTGTGACCGGATGGATTTTCTTCGATCTCTCAGGCCATCAGATTTCGATTTCATACGCGCAACGATGCCCGGCTATTTATACTGCGCGCGGGGTAAAATGAAAGTTTTCCTGGGAGCGCAGGCATCCTGCCTGCAAGCGTTTCCGCATTCAGGGTATTGAGGGAAATCCTCAATTCTT
>JAKEHD010000766.1 GCA_022615215.1 Blastocatellia bacterium | reverse complement strand
GGCCGCCGCACTCCAAATAAAGGCCGTTTACCCTCAAGCCTCAATGAATAGTTTCAATCCTTGCCGCGCTGAGTATACATTGCTCTAAATCATAACGAGATATGGTACGAATGGATTGCGTAGAATAAACATTCCCGGATGTAGCCTCTTTGGCTACACGATTGCAGTTTCAGTTTCACAGTCGCAAGCGCAAACCATCAAGTAAAGTATTACAATACAAAAGCTTACTTGTTTACGTGCTTGTCATCTATGTGTAGCCGGATGGGCTACAGCGTATGAGTTTCTATATCGGGTCTCTCCGCCTGCCGGTTGTTGTAAAACAAGGAGATAGCCATCAACGACGGAAGGATCGTCCCCTGGCACGGTTGTTGTACTAAAAAGCAAGTGACGACTTGTGCTATTTGAATGATTGAGGAAGCTGAGAAGAGGGCGTTCAGAGTACCGGCTTCAGCCGGAATAGCCCGACCGTTTTGACCTTGCGAGAATGAACATCAAGTCGAGATAGCAGAACAGCATCCTTCGCCAGGGCGCGCAACAAAGCGATGAAGACAGGCGAGCGGAGCGCGCCCGATTAACTCATAGTTAAGGCGTACAAAGAAAGGAGCAAGCCTATGAGCGGAACAGCCAATCTAGCGCCCGGCTCAATCGTGCCAAAGACAGGAAAATACAAGTGTGAGTTCTGTGGCGAGGGGGGCATGGCAGATTTCTTTGCCAAAGCTCTTAAAGGAAGTGACCTCGGATTGAACGTCGGAGGCCTTGAGGGAGTGGGGCGGCAAGGGACTGTGCGCTTTTTCGACGCAGGAAAGAAGTTTTCTCAATGCCCCACGTGCGGTCCCGCGACAGGCTGGACCCTTATCGAGGAGACTAGCCAAACAGTGGATAAGCCCTCGTTGAGCCATAGCGAGACAATCTCTGAACATGCCGTCTGTGATATTTGTAGTCAGAGAGTTTACAGACCGAGAGGATACTTATTGACAACGAAGGACGTTGTGAGCCAGCCAGCGTATTGGCGGCATTACTACCAGCACCACAGGTCCGAATTTTCAGGAATGGGGGTCTCTTCCTTTGAAGAATTCTGCCGGAACCCCCTTCTACGATCCAGTTGCGCTGAGACTCTTGCTCGACAAACCACTCCTTGGATCGTGTGCGACAACTGCATCCCGATGTTTACTGTAGACAGAGAGAAAAGCCTTTCCTATGCAAAGCGGTGGTGGGAAAGCGATAGAAAGTTTACGCCTCAGGGTGGAGGCCCTGCACCCTTGTCAGCAGTTAATATGGGTGACAGAGAAGTGGGATTCTCAAATAGAGTCCAGGAATCTGAGAAAGCAGCCAAGAGAAAATGGTGGCAATTCTGGAAGTAGGGAGCCACGATGCGCCTGACATTAGGGATGTGGCCGACTCCTAACGCCCACTGCTCATCCCTACCGTTCGGCTCCCGGATGATAGTGCGAAGTAGAACGATGAAAGGAGTGCTCGATGGCGAAGTATCATTGTCCTCGCTGCCAGAAGCAACTGAAGAAAGGCGACTATGCAGATTGGGTCAAATGGTTCATTGGCCCGATCTTCGGCCAGTTGCTGAAACCCTTGATGTGTGACCAACACGGCGAAGTGGAGATTCGATCATTGGTCCCGGAAGAGCAACGCTCGGCCGGTACGACCAGGATGATCGGGATAGTGGTCGGCAGCCTTTTCAACGTCGGCGCGCTCGTTCTAATTCTGTGGCTGACATTCAGAGATATGTAAGCCGGTGGTTCCGGAATGGTGCAGGGTTCATTGGTCGCGGGGATTCGAAGAATTCTGAAAAAGATAAAGCTTCCGGGCCAGGGGCAGATGCGCAAGCCCGGCCCGATAATCTGGAGGAAAACCGTTATGAAAAAGATCGTTGCAAGTCTATTTCTCATGCTGGCGTTCGTCGTGGCAAACTCTGCCGCGCCGACGCCCGGCAAAACGATTGACCGTGATTCGACAGCGAAGGGACCGGCCTTGCCCGCTGCTCCGAGCGCGGTTGTGGCCGTCTACCTGCAATCGCCCGACTTCACCGTCAGAGAGCTCAAGTACCGGGTCTTTTACAACAAGGGCGAGGTCAAGCGCATTCCGCTGACCGATTATGATTTCAAGGCCGCTTTCACCGATGAACTGATGAATGCGCTCGCCGAAGAGAAACGCCTCGAATGGCGCGAGCAATCCGCTGATGAAACCATAGACGTTGTCGGATTATATAATCGCAAGGTCTCCATGCCGCAGATCCAGGCAGACCGTTTGCTGCTCGTCAACATTCAGGAGTACGGCGCGTTTCTTGCGAGCCTCGCCGCAGACAAGTTCTACATCATGGCCCGATTCAAACTCATAGACCGCGCTTCGGGAAAGAAGCTCTGGGAGAAGAAGTTATACGAGCGAATCGACCTCGATGGGAAGATCGCCGACATGCAGGCAGATAACCAGAAAGGTCTGAAAGAGGGGATAAACAAAGTCCTCGAAAAGGTCTGCGCAAAGATCGTCGCCGAAATGCGCAAATCGAAACTTTAGGAGGGCGATCATGAAAAGCATTATTCGATGTAGGGCGATAATACTCGCTCTCGCTCTTTTGTGTCTGAATCCGGCCTGGGCAAGCGGACAATCGCAAGCCGACCGTGAACTGCCCGCAGGAGGAGCATCTGTGGGCGTGCTGCGGGTCAAGACCGATGTGACCGGCGCTCAGGTCATAATAGATGACAAGGAGGTGGGCCGCACGCCGCTGACTCTCAGATCGATAGCGGCGGGCACGCACCGTTTGACTCTGGCCAGGGAAGGATACGAAGACCACACTCAGCAAGTCGAGATAACGGCCCAGAGGACGGCCTCTCTCTTCATCGTCATGAAGCCCGTGACCACCCCCCTGCCCGAACTGCCCGTCGAGTTCAAGGTGATGCATCAGCACAGGTTCGGCTATTGCGTGGGGGTTCTCACAGTGAGCGCCGAGGCGATGGATTACAAAGCCGAGCAGGGCGAAGACAGGTTTCACATACCGATTGAAACGCTCAAGTCGGTATCGCGTTCCTGGGGACCCGTCCCAGGCACGGCACCGGGAGGGATCAATGCCGCGACAGATATGATGGCATTTCGGGTAGAGGCTCCGGGCCGATCTTACGGATTCCTTGCCTACAAGGACCAGATAGGCGAACAGATGAGCGTGGCTTCGGTGAAGACGAAGGAACTCTTCGATGTCGTCTACAAGCTGTGGACGGCCACGCTGAAGTCGAGAGAGAGATAGCAGGGGTCTTGCCGAGGAGTCTTTCATGACGCTATGCGTCGCCCTGAAACCATGAAAACGGCTGCGCCGGATAAGAAAGAAATCTTTAAGTCCGACAATCTGCTAGATTGTCGCCCGCTCCGCTAATCTTTCGACTGGCAGCCCTCGATCGTGTGGCAACACGCTCGGACATTTTCAGAGGAGTCGAAGATGATCGATACGGGCATACCTTCGAACGAGCGATCGGAAATCAGGCTCGATATTGAGCATAAGACTTATGAAGTGTTCGCTTCCGTAATGGGCGGGGGCAACAACAGCAATGGAAAAGCGACGCTCGAAGTGAACGAACGGGGAATCTCCATAAGCCCGAAACGCACGAGGGGGCTTTTCGCTCTGAAGCCGATGGATGTGAGTTGGGGCGACCTGCGCGAGATCAAGCGGCGAAGAGGTCGCTTCAAGGCGAATATAGGAGTCGGCCGATCGGAACTGCTGGGCAACAAGGATGTAATACTTCAGTTCCAGTTGAAAGGCGAGTCTCGCAGCAAGGCCGATGAACTGAACAGCGTTCTTGACAGGCTCCCTGCCGAGGCATTCTCGCAAAGGTGCCCTCATTGCTCAGGCCCTGTGATAAAGGATGTGTGCAGGGATTGCGGGAAGTCATTCAGGCTTCATCAGCGAAAGAAGGGATTCCAATTTCTGCTGATCGGGGGCCTCTTATTGATAATCGGAATCAGCCTGACATCCTCTTCATACCAGTCCGCCAGCGGAGAGATCACCGTCTTTTACGGATTGATCCTGATGGGCGCTGTCTTGATCATACTCGGTTTGATCCGGCTGGTATTCGGGGTTCGGATAAGCTGATTCACTCTTTCTCGTCACTTGTCACTCGTCACTGTTGAATAATCAAAGGAGGCAAGACATGAAATTTGCCAAAGGCCCAATCGCAGTTATAGCGATTCTATCGGCCACGCTTGCTTGTAATAATCCGGCAACCGACAACTCGAACACTCAAGGGTCAGGAGGCTCCGAACAGAAAAAGGCTGCTTCGTTCCAGCCTTACAAAGACCCCAAGCAGAGGTTCGAGGTTCAGGATGTCGCCGTATCTTCTGACCATATCGATGCCGAAGACACTATTAAGAAGTTACCGGCCAGGTTCAAGCCATCCGGCCCGGCCCGTAGCAAGACGGTCGTCCTCGAACTCATGCTCGCGTCGGAAAAAGATGATATGAGTGAAATAAAGAGTTCCGAATTCTCCCTTGTATACCAGGCTGATGGGAAGAGTAATGAAGCGCCCTGTGCGGGGCTTTCCATGGGAGATTCAACTATGTGGGGACTGGCCGAAAAGGGAGAAACTTCCATGTTCGTGAGGGCGAAGCCCACTCAGAAGCAGAAGCTTCTCTTCCTGCTGCCGGGTGATGTGGGAGAAGCGTCGCTCCAGCACAATCAACCGGGCGGCGAATCCGTAATCATCAAGCAGGCCATTACATTGGGGAAGAGTTGATGAGGCAAAGCGCCGCGCATCGGTGCCAGGAAATGGCTAACAGGAG
>JAKEHD010000765.1 GCA_022615215.1 Blastocatellia bacterium | reverse complement strand
TCTTTCTGAAAAGATTTCTTTCTTATTCCCCGCGCGTGCTCGAAGAGTGAAAAAGTGAGCAACGAGTTGGCAAACAGATTGATGGAGGCCGAAAGCGCAGAGGCTTTCCTGAGCGAGCAGCCCGTCGGTGCCGGTTGGCAAATGGTTGCGGCGCTCAAATCAGAGATAGACCGTCTGGCCGGGAGTGACCTTGATGCAGCCGAACGCCTGGCCGCGCGCCTGGAGCGATTGGCCGCGCTCATGGGCGACTCAATCTCGGAAGCATTCGCTCAGGCGGGCCGCGCGGCAGTGCTGAACCACTGGGGCCAATACGATAAAGCGCAGTCGCTTTACGAGAGCGCCATAACCGCTATGCGGGCCGCAAAGCTTTCTTCGGAAGCCGCCGTCCTACAGATACAGCAGGTTGCAGTGCTCAGGCAGATGGGCCGCTACGACGACGCCCTGCGCACCGCGCGAGCGGCCCGGCGAGTGCTCACGCGAAGCGAGCCTGCTCACCTCGCGCAACTCGAATCCAACGTCGGAAATGTTTACTACCGGCTCGACCGCTACAAAAAGGCGCTCGATCATTACGACCGTGCTCACGAAATATTTTCAATAGCGGGCGATGATACCATGCGCGGATTCATCGATTTCAACCGCTCGAACATTTTCCTCGAAACCGACAGGCCCGATGAGGCGCAGGCATTGCTCGACAGGGCCGCCGCCGCATTCGACCGAACCGGGCAGAGCCTGTTTGCAGCAGAAGCGCGCTTCCATATAGCCTACCTGCAATTCCTGCGCGGCAACTACAACATCGCCCTCACCGGTTATCATCGAGTGCGCGACCAACTGGAGAGACTTGGGAGCGCGAAACCCGTCGCCTGGTGCCATCAGGAGATCGCCGAAATAATGCTTGCGCTGAATGCATTCGACGAGGCGGCCGAAAATGCCGCCGCCGCGCAAGCGAGCTTCAAGCGTTTCGGTATGCCTTATGAGTCGGCGCAGGCCACGCTTGTCGAATCGCTTGCGCGAATGGGACTCGGAGAATTGGATCGGGCACATGTGGGCCTGATGGAAGCCCGCGAGGCGTTCGCCCGCAGCCGCAACAGCATTCTTACAGCGCTGGTCGATTCTTATCTGGCCGAGCTGGCGATTCGGCGCAACGATTTTGCGGAGGCTTCTGCCCGCGCGATATCGTCGGCGCGCGTATTCGCACGGAATCGGCTCGCGACCAAGTGCGGATATGCGCGCGTGCTTCAAGCGCGCGCCGCTTACGCTGAGGGCGACCTGACACGGGCCGCGCGCATGGCAAAGCTCTCTCTCAAAACCATAGAGGGAGCTTATGCGCCTGCGATCTCTTATCAGTGCCATAATTTGATAGGGCGCATAGAGCGCGACCGCAATCGCAAACGCCAGGCGATTGAGAGCTTCCGCCGCGCCGTAGATACCGTAGAACAGATGCGCGGAGGCATTGCGGCCGACGAGTTCAAAGCAACCTTCCTGCGCGACAAAATAGAAGCCTACGAAGATGCTATAACCGCTTGTCTCGACGAAGGCAGTCCGCAGACTATGGAGGAAGCGTTTCGGTATGTCGAATCGTCGAAATCGCGCGCCCTGGCCGATCTGCTCGCTCGCTATGTGCGCGGCGAGGGCAAGCCCTCAGAGAGCGGTGTGGACCCGGAGACTCGCGCCCATCTGAAAAAGCTTATAGAAGATTTGAACTGGTACAGTTCGCACGCGAACCTCGAAGACGAGAAGGGCGATCAACGCAATGCCGCGAGCGCCGCCCGTTATCGCAACTCGGTCGTGCGATGCGAACGCCAGATAGCCCGGCTCTTCCGCCGCATGGAATCAGAAGGCTCTGCGTTTGCGGAAATCCAGCGGCTTCAACCGGCAACGGGCGCAGACCTTCGCGGCGCGCTCGAAGCTGATGAAACCGCCATCGAGTATTTCATAACAGAAGATCAGGTATCGGCCTTCGTAGTCACCCGCGACCGGATCAAAGTCGTCCGCGCCATAACATCAAGGCGTGAGGCCGAGCAACAGCTTGCGGCCTTGCGCTTCCAGCTTGAAAAATTCAACTACGGCCCGGCCTACGTCGATGCCCACTTCGGTCAACTCAGGCGCGCGGCCGACGAGCACCTGACCCGATTGTATGAAATGGTCTTCGCGCCGCTCGAATCCCTTATCGAGGGCACACGGCTCGTAGTCATACCGCACGGCGCGCTTCACTATGTGCCGTTTCACGCGCTGCGCGACGGAGCGGGATTTCTGGTAGACCGGTTCGAGTTGTCTTATGCGCCGAGCGCCGCTGTATTGAAGCTCTGCCGCTCTGACATCTCCAATCTGAAACATCGAACCGCAGAGAGCGGAAAGATGGTCGCTTTGGGCGTGGCCGAATGCGGCACGCCGAGCATAGAAGATGAGATTCACACGCTGGGCGCTATCTTTCCCGACGCGATCAAGCTGACCGGAGAGCGAGCCACACGCGACAACCTGATACGGGTTGCGCCCGAAGCGCGCTTCCTGCATCTGGCCTCGCACGGCTACTTCCGGCGCGACAATCCCATGTTCTCGTTTTTGAAACTGGCCGATTCGCACCTGAATTTTTACAGCCTGCTCGACCTGCGGATAAACGCGGAGATGGTGACGCTCTCGGCCTGCCACACGGGCGTGAACATGGTCTTTCCGGGCGATGAGCTTCACGGCCTCATGCGAGGCTTCATGTACGCGGGCGTGCCGTCGCTCGTGGCGAGCCTCTGGGCAGTGAGCGACCGCTCGACTGCGGACTTTATGAGCGAGATGTACTCGCGCATACGCGAGGGGGCGACCAAGCGCGCCGCACTCCGCCATGCGCAACTCGCTATCAAGGAGGCTTACGGGCACCCTTACTACTGGGCACCGTTCGTCTTGATGGGGAATCCGATTTGAGCCGGAAGCCTGTAATAGCGGGTTTTTGGCACAGGATGCAATGGTCATTATACTTATAGAGGCCGGGTGAAAATCAGACCGGCGAAATTAAGAAGGAAGATTATGAAACGACAAGCAGCACTCATAAGCATAAGGTTCAAGGCCGTCTCACTGGCCGTTATAGTTTTATTCGCCATCACACGCTCGCCCGCGCAGGCGCAGACCGGTGGGCTTAGAGACTTTCGCAAAGGCGAAGTGGTAGTCGAACTCATGCCGGGCGTAGCGATCGAGGATATAAACGCGCAATACTCCAGCACGACGATAAAGCAACTCTTCGGGACGAACTTCTATCTGCTCCGCACCAAGAAGGGCAAGAAGGAGAATAAGTGGCGCAAGCGCCTTGCGAAAGACAGCCGCGTCTTGAGCGCCGCGCTCAATCCTGTGGTCACAAGCCCGCTCAACGTCTTCGGACGGTCGGTGCTTGACTTTCCCGGCGACGAAGCGGTGCCGGGCCAGGCGCTCGACGGCTATCTGAATCAACTCGATATGCTGAATTTGCGCGACGCCCAATTGCGCTCGCGCGGAGAAGGCGTGACGGTCGCCATCATAGACACGGGCATAGACGACACACATCCGGCGCTTCAATCGCACATGTGGACAGACGCGCGCGAGCTTGCCGATAATCTGATCGATGAAGACGCGGACGGGCTTGTCGATGATGCGAGAGGCTGGGACTTCGTCGATAACGACAACGACCCCGGCGAGAGCGGTCCCGACCCCGAGAACAACATCACGGGTCACGGCACTTTTATCGCGGGGTTGATCTCGCTTATCGCGCCGGCGGCGAAGATACTGCCCGTGCGCGCATTCGCTTCCGACGGCCTGAGCGATGCCTTCACAGTAGCCTCGGCCATAAAGTATGCCGCAGACCATGGCGCTCAGGTGATAAACCTCAGCTTCGGCTCGCCTGAAAATACAGACATGATGCGCGATGCGATCCTTTACGCCCGACAGCGAGGGGCCGTCCTTGTGGCCGCCGTCGGGAACGCGAACGAGAACACAGACACCCGCCCGCAGTTTCCTGCAAGCTGGAAAGAAGATGCAATGGGCGTAGCGGCCATAGATTCCGAGAACCGCAAAGCCATGTTTTCGAACTACGGCCTGGGAGTCGCCGTCTCTGCGCCGGGCATCGATCTCATAAGCGCGTTTCCGGGAGGCGCGGGAGGCGATTACGCAATGTGGAGCGGCACATCTTTCGCCGCGCCGATGGCATCGGCCGAAGCCGCCCTCATACTCGCCGCAGATCCCGGACACCCGAACGCGAGAGGCGTCATAGAAGACACTGCTTCAAACATTGACGATGCCAATCCGGGTTTCGCGGGCAGGATGGGAAGGGGCCGCATAGACCCGCTCGCGGCGCTCCGTAGCCTCGTCACCGTATCCAACATTCATGCAGAGACCTCGCTTGCCTCTACGGGAGTGGAACCATCGGCTCAGGGAGAAGCTGAAATTTCGATTACCGCAACCGAGCAGGAGTTCGAAGTCGAGGTCAGCGGACTCAGCCCCCGCACCTCTTACAAAGTTATAGTCGATGGCCAGGTCGTAATCGACGGCAACAGCGATTCGCGGGCCGTGACCAGCAATTTCGGCTCTTTCAAAATCGAGTTCTCGACCGCACCGAGCGGCAATGATCTTCCATTGCCGGCCGAGTTGAACCCTGTAAGCAACATACGCCATGTCGAGGTGCGCGACCGTGACGACCGCATAGTGCTTCAAGGCGACTTCGGCACGGGCGCGGGCGGGACCGGACAGTTTGTCGAGAAAAAAGCCAGCCTCGCCTCGACAGGCGTGCTGCCCGGCGCTAACGGCGAAGCTCGCGTAGAGGTCGAATCGGAGCGCGAAGAACTGAGAGTCAAGGCGGACAATCTCACTCCGGGCGCGGCTTACAGTATATGGGTTGACGGAAATAACATCGGAGCGGCCACCGCTGAGTCGAGTTCGAGTAAAGGCGGATATCTGGAAGTCAAATTCAGGAGCGACGGATCAGGCGACCGCCCGCTCCCGCAATCGGTCAGACCCGTGACGAGCATTCAACATGTCGAGTTGCGCGACCAGGCCGGACAGGCTGTTTTGCAAGGCGATTTCCAGCCGGGCGGCGGCAACATCGGCGGCGGCGATGATAACGGCGGTGGCGATGATAATGGCGGCGGCGGCGATGATGGCGGCGGTGATGAAATACGCAAAGAGGTCGATCTCGTCCCGACGGGCGTAGACCCGAACGCAGAAGGCCGGGTGCGCGTGCGAACGAGGGGCACGCGCGACGACCTCGATATAGACGCTAAAAATCTCAATGCCATTGCGCCATATATGATCTTCGTCGACGGCCATTTCCTCGGCACCTTCACCACAGACAGCACGGGAGAGATGGAACTCGATTGGAGCAGTGAAGACCCCGGCGATATGCCGCTGCCACCCGAGATTCGCCCTGTGATAAACATCCGGCGCGTAGAGATACGCGATCAATCGGGCGGAGCTCGCCAAGGCCGAGTCTTTGGGGCTCATCCCTAAGGAAGGTCAGGAAGTCACCCCGGGCCAAGTGCTACGCTCCACTTTTGAAGGCATGTGGGCCGGCAAGGACGCGGTCATCTTTCCCATAGGCGCCCGCGGCGGCACCTTGCTCACGCCGGCCGAAATCAGCGCGATCCTGCGGGATCCGGCGCTTGGGCTT
>JAKEHD010000764.1 GCA_022615215.1 Blastocatellia bacterium | reverse complement strand
GCGCTATCGATCAAGTACGCGGGGATCCCTTGCTTTTCCGCGATCTCTTTGAGACGCGTGGAGTTCGAGCTGGACTGCGATCCCACCACGAGGATCAGATCGAAGCGTCTTCCTTCCAGTTCATCCAACCCGCCCGCGCAGAGTATACAAACGAGCGAGCCTTGCCAGAGCCGGGCAGGAGGTCTCACGACGGATTGGGTGGATTCTGCCGAGTGCTATCGTAGACATATCCGCTCTTGGTGTCGACCGACTAGGCGCTCGTGTTTTAGATAGCGGTTAAATAGCCGGACTGACATCGAAACAGGCAAAGCCCGGCCTTGCTCGCAATCGGCGATTCTGCGAATCAACGGCTACACCTGACGTATTCGAAATCGATCCGATTCAGTTTATTCTCCCGTATTTAAAACGATTCCCATTCCGGCCGCGATAGCCCTTTCATAGACAATCGCCGCCGCCGCAACGTCCTGCAATGCCATGCCCGTGCTGTCGAAGATGATTATTTCTTCGTCCGATGTGCGGCCCGCTTTCCTGCCCGCTATCACCTCGCCGAGTTCCGCATGCACATCCGCCTTCGTGACCAATCCTTGCTCAATCGCATGATGAAGGTCACCTATGGTTGCGCACTGTTCGAGCAAATCCACGACGACTTTGCTCGCTCGCATGAGAGCCGGGTCTATCTCTTGCTTCTCCTCGTTATCAGCGCCGACGGCGGCGATGAATGTCCCCGGCGACACATATTCGCGGTTGAGAAAGTACCGCTTCGACGGCGTGCAGGTGACGCAGATGTCGCTCTCGGCTACGGCTCCGGCCAGATCACTGACGGCCTTGACTTCAATCCCCGTCTCTTCTGAAAGTTCATCCGCGAAACGCCGCGCCTGGCTCTCATCTATATCATAAGCATACGCGAGCGCGAGCGGGCGAACACGCGCGATGGCCTTGAGCGATATGCGCCCCTGATTGCCGCAACCGCAGATGGTCGCAACCTTCGCGTCGGGCCGGGCGAGATAGTTTGCCGCCACTCCCGTCGCCGCCCCCGTCCGTATGATGGTGATCTCCATCGAATCCATAAGCGCAAGGGGATATCCGTTCTCTCCATCGCACAGCACGATGATTCCTTGAATGAGGGGCAGCCCGAACCGCTTCGTGTTTTGAGGATAATTCGCATTCACTTTCGTGACGAAGTACGGTCGGGCGAGTTCCAACAACCCGGCCTTGATGTGAAAGGCCCCGTCTCGCGTGTGTATTCCGAGCACGCCGGGCGGAGCGGTCTTGCCTTCTGCGTGCAGCTTGAATGCGTGTTCTACGGCGGCCATACACTCTTCAATGCCGAGCAGTCGGGCGATCTCCGAACGCCTGAGCAGCAATGTGCCTTCTTGTTTCATATATCTCCTAAGCGACGGGCGAAACCAGGTGATTTAGTTTCGCGCCGGGTTCGATCTCAACAGGTTCGTGGTCTCTGCGAAATATCCGAGCGCCGGAGACGCCCTTGAGTTCGATTGCGCCCGCCTCTACGCGCAGCATCGCGCCTTCGCGCAAGCCCGCGACGGGCGTCGAGTTCTCTTCGAGGAATTGAATGATCCTCTCCTCCTGTGTTTCGCCCATGTGTGTCGAGTTCGGATCGGGGTCGAGGTAATGCGGACTGATCTGAAAGTGGATCAATCCGAGCGCATCGAACGAGGGCGGCTGAACGATAGGCATATCCTTCGTCGTTTTGATGGTCGGACACGAGACGTTCGCGCCCGCGCTCGATCCTATGTAAGGCATGCCTTCCATCACTCTACGGCGGATCGCCAGTATAAGGTCGTGATCGTAGAGCGCCTTGAGTAGCCGAAATGTATTCCCGCCGCCGATGAAGACAGCTTCCGCATCATCGACAGCCGCGCGCGCGTCCTGAACCTCGTGGGCTGATTCAAGCTCATAACCTAAAGCCTGGAACCGTTCGCGGGCCAGGTCAGCGTAAGCATCGCGATCATATAATGCAAAAGGGACGAAGAGAACGCGCCTGACATCTCCCAGGAAGTCGCGGATTTCGCCTTCGGCGTGATCGAGATAGCCGCTGCCGTAGAGCGTCGAGTTGCTGATCAAGAGAAGTCGTTTTTTCAGATTATTATCTTCCAACATTTTCTACCTCCGTTTTTTCGTTAAAGAAATGCTCGCACAAGACCTATGAGGCCGCCTGCGAGGACGACCCACAGCACGTCTGCTTTGAGTCGATAGAGCGCGATGAATGCGGACGCGCTCATCACCGCTGCAAACCAGTTTGCTTCGCCCTTCAACCCTTGAGGAAAGATGACCGCCATGCCGAAAACAAGCGCGAGATTCAAGACCACGCCCACCACCGCGGCCGTGACGCCGGAGAGCGCAGAGGTCAAACTCTTGTTGCCGCGCAGCACCTCTATGTAAGGCGCGCCGAGAAAGATGAAGATGAAGCAGGGAAGAAAGGTTGTGTATGTGGTAACGAGCGCCCCTGTGATCGCGCTCGCCGTCTGGCCCATGTCGCCGGGGTTGTTCCACCCGGCCATAAAGCCTACGAACTGCAATACCATGATGAGCGGTCCCGGTGTCGTCTCCGCAAGCGCCAGTCCGTCTATCGCCTGTGTATGCGTTATCCACCCGAAACTACCTGCGGCGGCCTGCGTGACGTAGGCGAGCACTGCATACGCTCCTCCGAAGGTGACGAACGCTGCCTGTGTGAAGAAGCGATACTCCTGCGCGTGAAGGCTGTCCGAGCCGCGCCACAAAATGAGCGCAAGCATAGGCATCGCCCAGAGCGCAAGCCCGACCGCCAGCACCTTCATCGCCCGCCTGCCTGAAGGGCGCGTATGCGCCGGGGCGAGATCATCGATCACCGTCGCCGAGGTCTCTGTCTTGGGCTTGGTTTCAGAAGGCGAATTACCTTTTGCTGCGTCCCCTGCCCTGCTACTCTTGACGGCGAAAAGCGAAGGCCGTGCGCGAGCGCCCAGAAGGCCGACCAACCCGGCGGCGAGCACGATGAGCGGGAAAGGGATATGGAGAAAGTATATGGCAACGAAGGCCGCCGCTGCGATGATGAAATGCGCCGTAGCTTTGAGCGCCCGTTGGCCTATCTTCAGAATCGCTTCGACGACGATTGCGACCACCACAGGCTTGAACCCTGCAAGTATGCCTGCCACAGCCGACACGTTTCCATAAGCCGCATAGATGTATGAGAGCGCCATCAGCACGAAGATAGAAGGGATGACGAAGAAAGCCCCGGCTATGATACCGCCGAGTGTGCGATGCATAAGCCAGCCGATGTAGATCGCCAGTTGTTGAGCTTCGGGACCGGGCAGCAGCATGCAGTAATTGAGCGCGTGCAGGAATCGCTCCTCGCTCAACCAGCGCCGCCGCTCGACCAACTCGCGGTGCATTATAGCGATCTGACCCGCCGGGCCGCCGAACGATATGAAGCCCAGTTTGACCCAGAAGCGAAACGCTTCCGCGAATGAAACTGTCGGCCGCGCGGGTTTCAAAACGCTTCGCGTATCACTTTCGTCGCGCGTGTCGCTTGCGCGCACCGGTGCGACGGGTTCGCTTTCCACCGATTGTATCTCCTGTCTTTTTCTCATCTTTATTGAACAATTCGTACAGGCCATCGAATACGGGACCGCATTGCGCGGCAAGCTTGCGGTCGTCTTCGAGCAGATCGGCCAGACCCCTTATGATCGCGCTCAGTCCCGGAGCCTCAAGGCGATTGAACTTGTTGTCTTTTAGATCGATGTCGTGAACGATTTCTGCAATCCGGCCGAGCGCCCTGTCATCACCGAGGCCGAAGCGTTTGATCATAGTCTCGAATGTGCAATCTTCGCCCTGATGTGCGAACTCAGCCCCGTACATATCGAAAGCGATTCCGCCTTTCACAGTCTCACCATCCGAGACGAATGAGAAGCGAGGCCGCCTGTCAATGAAACGCTTGATGAGCCATAAGGACGCCAGGCGATCGATAAAAAGATTCTTTCGCGTAATCCAGTGTCGCCCCTGAAATTGCGCGAGATGGAGCGATCCGTCTTTCTTCGAGGCGGTCGCAGCAACTTTTTGTTTGCGATTCTGTGACGCGAGGAGAGTCTCGCGGCAGCGTTCATAAGCCACCACAGCGCCCGCGCGCCCGGAGGCTTGAAAGAAATCTATGGAGATTATGCGTTCCAGTTCTTTGTGCAATCTATCGAGGTCGGCCTCACAGCTTCTGAGACGCCCTGTAGAGAAAGGAAGGCTGTAGAAGGCCTTGTGCCTTCCACTTTCCTCAAGATGTCCGCCGCGCTTCTGTTCTCGAATGGCTCCGGTCAAGCCGTCAAGCTCTGCGGTGACGAGCGAGTATTCCTCATCGCGCGCATGACGGAATGTCTCGACGATCTCATCATCGGTTGCGCCTTCGACCGTGCCTGCGCGAAAGACGGTCGCCTCGCCGCCTGATGACTCTATCTCCTGTTTCAGCCATTGAAAATCCTCAAAGGTCTTGTCGCCGAAGGGAAGCACATAAATCGAGTTCTTGATAGCCACAGCGCCTAACTTCTGCAACTTGCGCCAGATGCGAACGCGCAGGCTCGTAGGGCGCGGCGGCAACACATGCACGAGCAGGAGCCAATCTTGCTTTGTACGGAAGCGAGTCATAACGTAGCAACGAGTGATACAGTGTAACGAGTGTTTATTATTTTAGTCAAGACAAACTGAACGAGTTCACAAATGGGCGAGTCACAGGCTCTCCCTCAAGCAATGGAGACCAATATGCAGTTCCCCTTTGCCGCCTGTGCAATCCAACAGATCGTAACGATCACCCTCTAGCAATCGCTAAAGAACCTCTACAGGGTGTTCGGATAAAAATGCCGATTCTTAATGGATTTTGATCTCGTCCTTACGAGGGGTGCAGTCTATAAGCAGAGATGTTTGTTCTATGCGCGCTTGCTGAAGAGGATACTCCTCAGGCGATTCCCTATTTACTCTTCAATCCTTCGCGCGCGCCCTGGTTGGCTACTTCGGCCTGGGCTATGGCTTCTTTGAGCGCAGAGGCTTCTTTTTCATCTTTTATTTCGCTCTCTAAAGAGCGCAGTATTCGAAGGTGTTCGTCTGTCGAGTCGCGCAATGCAGTGAGGGCTTTCGGCAGGGCCGAATCTTTCGGGTTGCGTTCGTGAGCGTCTTCGAGTTTGGCTATCGTCTCTTCGATGGCGCGAGTGTAATGCCTGAACAACTCGAAGCGTTCGAGCTTGGGCAGCGGTCCCCATTTGAGTTCTTCTTCTTCGGCCTTCTTCTGTGCCTTCTTGTCGCCGGGCGGGATGGAAACGCCCTTTATCGCAACGAGCCTCCGGTCGGCGATCTTCATGAAAACTTTGGTGCGGTCGTCGGGCTTCTGCGCCTGCCTAACCATATCGTCTTCCTCTTCGTTGAGATAGTCGCCGGGGATTTGCGAGCGCGTCGGGCCGGGACTACCCTCCGTGCCGGAGAAAGCTAAAAACTGGTTGGCGCCCGGAGAGGAAGGTTTTTTACCGGGCGGGTCTTTTTTCAGTTGCGTCCCTTTGTCGGGTATGTCGAGCACTTCGCCCGAATCGAAGGTCTCGTTCAGAGATTCGAGGCGCAATCGCTTGCTGTTTTCGAGCGCCGCCTGGGCGAAAGGAAGGCGGTCCACAGGAAAAAGGCGCTCTATGGTTTCAAGCGTGCGAATCTGTTTGTAGATGTGCTGCTCGACTTTCTTGGCCAGTCTTCTCCTGTCTTTCTCTTTTTTATGCGAGAAGGCGATGCGCCCGGCTTCGGCCAGCGCCTTGTTGTAAATGTCGAGTTCGCGCTCCGCCAGCATGATGTTATCGCTACGGGTCGCAGTGAGGGCCGAATCAAGGTGCGCGTCCGATATCTTCAAGTATGTCTCGACCTGCTTCTTCTCGTTGTTGGCTTTTCTGAGCAACTCCCTGTCATTAGCGTTCAACAACTCGCCTATAGGCGTCGGATCGACCGGAATAGGAGGCGGCTCGGGCGGCGTGTCCTGAGCCAAGACTTGCGAAAGCGAGCAGGTCAGAACGAGCGCCGACAGGATGACGCCTGTAACGACACGGAATCGAATTCTGCTGTTTGCCTTCATTTCGATTTCCCTCCGGCTGGCGGTTTGCACTTGCCTTTCTTTGCCACCTCATCGAGCAGGCTCAGGCGTATATTGGCCTCTTCGATCTCTTTTTGATTCGCCTGGCGGTCGGCCCTCTTCACGAATTCCCTATAGGCGCGCATGGCCTGCGGGCAATCGCCCATACGGTCGAGCGAGATGGCCAGAAAGAAATAGCTGGCCGCTACATCGGGCTGAGATTTGAGGAGCCATATAAACTGGCTTGCGGCCTGCGGATATCGCTTGAGCTTGAAGAGCGCGGTGGCAAGATTGGCGTGCGCCACGTAATCGTCTTTATCACGATCGATCGCATCTGTGAGCACAGAAACAGCCTCTTCGAAGCGAGATGCGCGAACGAGCGAAGCGCCCAGTCGAACTCGCAGTTGATTATCGTCGGGGCTCGTTTCGAGCGCGCGGCCATAATAGATTGCCGCCCGTTCCGGCTCGTCCTCAAAGCACAGATCGCCCGCAATGGAGAGCAACACGGCGTTACCGGGGCGGCCCGCGACGAGTGCGTCTATCTCTTTCAGGGCCTCTTCGGCCTGGCCGTTTTCAGCCATCAGGCGCAGCATCTCGATTCTGAGGGCGATCTGTTCGGGTTTCTCCACGAGCAATCCGCGATACAACTGAATGGCAGCCTGTAATTGGCCCGCGCGAGCGTGCAGTCCGGCGAGCTTGATCGCAAGCTCAGGCGAAGGTTGCGCCCTGTAAGCTATGGAGTAATCCTCTATGGCGCGCGCCACCTCGCCTTTGCGCTCGAACAGGCGGGCGCGGCCTTCGCGCGCGGCCGCAAGGCTCGCGTCCATCTCTATGGCGCGAGAGTAGTGCCCGAACGCTTCTTCCCAGTTGCCGAGGCGCTCCGCTGCGACGCCGAGCAGCGCGTAGGCGAGCGCAGGCGACTCGTCGCGAGAGATTGCCGCGCGCAGGTGCTCTACGGCGAGGGCCGCTTTGTCGCTCTTGATGAGGGCGCTTGCATAATATATGCGGACGCCGCCGAGGTCGGGGTCGAGTTCTATAGCGCGGCCGAGTTCTTTTATGGCCTCATCGGTCATCCCCCGGTCGAGCAGCAACTGGCCGAGCGAGCGATGAGCGCGGGCGAAAGCCGGATGCGGGCGGGCGACTGCCGCCTCGATCTCGATCACTTTTTTCAGGTCGGCTTCGGCTTCGCTTTTCCGTCTGAGTGCGATCAGAGCAGTGGCCCTTTGATAATAGGCCAGAAACAGCGACGGGTCGGTCGAGATCGCATTCGTATAGAAACTCACAGCCGAGTTCAGATCACCGCGTTCCTGAGCGTTCTGTCCCTCTTCGAATGCAGCAATGGCCGCCTGTCTCGCTTGGGCAGAAATTTCGGATTGCGCGAGGGACGGCGACGAAGCGAAAAATAAGAATATGATAAAAGCGATTGAACCACCGAGACGCATTGCAGAAAAAACCTCGGCAGGAATCATAGCACCTGCGAAGGTATGCTTCAACTAATCAGCTATCAGCTATCAGCCGTCAGTCTTCAGCCGTCAGCCATCAGCCATCAGTCTTCAGCCGTCAGCCATCAGCTATCAGGGCAAGTATTCAACCACAGATAACACAGATAT
>JAKEHD010000146.1 GCA_022615215.1 Blastocatellia bacterium | reverse complement strand
TCTATGACAACTTGATCTGTGTGGAGGTGGAGGCCTCCCGCCCAGGTTCAGGGCTGACGGGTATCCCCTGCGATATAGAGCCGGGCATCAGGAAATCCGTAAGCACAGTTTTGGAGCAGCGGGGAAGAGTGATCCCTTCGCCGACTGTAACCGGCTTGAAACAGTTGCAACTCGGACGTTCTACCCAAAGCCAGGATGAATGATATAATGCCTCTCGAAGGAGAGGTATACAGTTTATGGTAACTATCACGTTCCCAGACCGCGAAACCGAGAAGCGGGCGCTCGCCTTTCTGATCGGACGCTTTTCGGGCCGGGTTCTTAAATCAGGTGAACACTTGGTGCCAGAGGCCGCCTTGGAAGCTCTCGCAGATCAGAACATTCCATTTACAGTCAAGGGAAAGACGACTTATGAGCAGCAGATGGCGGCGATACGAGGTTCTGCTTCCCCTACAATTTAATGACGGGCGAGAGGTTCCGGGTGAATGGCTGGCTGAGGCGGTCTTGGAAATCGTGGATCAATTCGGCGCGGCCAGTTACGAAACGCAAAAAGTTGAAGGCCATTGGCGTCACGGGGGAGTGCTTTACCGAGATAATCTGGTGCGGCTCATCGTTGATGTTCCAGATTCAGCCAAGAATCGCCGATGGATGAAGGGGTTTAAGGAACGGTGGAGAGAAAAGCTCGAACAAGTAGAGCTTTGGATGGTTAGCCATCGCATAGAGATTGAGTAGGCCCAAAACTGGAAAGATCAGAGCCGAAATGCGAACCTTCTCTGATAGAGGCAATGAGTTTCTCCTTGCGTTTCGATAATGCCTTGACTCGCTTCAATGCTTGAAGGAGAGCCTGTTGCTGAATCCAGACTTCCGAGACATGTTGTCCGCCTTCTGCGAAGAGAAGGTTGAGTTTATGGTGAACGGTTGTTCAAATCGGGATAGCTCCGCTTTACAGAATCAGGCTTGGCATCAATTCAAAATGGTTGTACGCTTGTTCCCGGAGGCAAGCATCATGGATTCAATAACAGAACAAACTACCGAATCGCTTGATGAGCAAGCAAGAATTCAAGCTGTGATCCGTTCTCTGAGAACTCTGCTTGAGGATGACGAGCAAGAACAGCGTGAGACATTCGAGTATTTAAAGCAGGTACTGGAAGAAGATCGCCCTTCTAATCGCAGGCTTTTTCGATGAGTATTACAGTTTTGCTTGATGCTGGCCCGCTTGGAATGATCTCGAATCCCAGGGCCACTGCCGCAAACAGAGAATGCTATGAGTGGATGGAAGCTCTGGTTGTAAGCGGCGCTCATGTGTTTGTTCCTGAAATTGCAGATTACGAAGTCAGACGCGAGCTATTGCGCGCAGGCAAAACTCAGGGAATAGCACGGCTTGACCTTATAAAGAACACTATTGGCTATCTACCTATAACGACATCAATAATGTTGAAAGCGGCAGAATTATGGGCAGAAGCAAGGAGAATCGGTATGCCCACTGCTGACCCAAAAGCGTTGGATTGTGACGTTATTCTGACGGCGCAGGCATTAGAGATTAATGGCATCGTCGCGACAGAAAATATAGGCCACCTGTCTCGCTTTGTGACCGCTAAACACTGGCGCGACATACAGGGTTAGCAAACATCGTGAACGGCACCTGACAGTATTATGAAAGGGTGCCCCCTCGTGGTCCGGGCCGGGCGCGTTCAAAAAATCATCAGAGACCCGCGCCCGTCTTATCAACGATGAAAGCTGTTCACAGAGAGGAGGGCTTCTCAAGCCCGGTCGATCAATTCCTTCACGGCGGCAGACTCAAGGAAGACGGTTCGCAACCTTTCGTCAGTGACGCTCGCGGCTATCTCGCGCACAATAGCAGCGGCCTGTGAAAAAGCCTCGCGCGCCCGCAGGTCGTCTCCCTTATTCAAATTCAAACGTCCGAGCAGGGCGTAGACCCGCCAGGCCACAAGCGGGGCGGGGAATTCCTCCAAAATTTCAAGGGCGGCTTTGAGTTCTGAGTCCGCTTCTTCCGCGTCGCCGCGCGCAATTGCCATTTCCGCGAGCAGCTTGCGCGCGACTACCATGTACTTGCGGGACTTGTATCGAGAAGCCACCTCGAATAATTGCCGCGCGTACTCTTCGGCCCGGCTCGAATCTCCCTGCGCCAGCCAGTATTCGGCCTTCCCTGCCTGAAGGCGTATGTTGTAGCGCCAGGCCATCCAGGAGTCGCGCTTGAATATCGATTCGACCTCGCGAAAGGCCGCCTGCGACTTACGGCCCTCGCCCGCTTGCGTGTGGTCATAGCCGAGATTGATTAGAGAGTTGGCTTCGGCCTCAAGCACGCGGTCCTGTTGCGCAATCTCTACGCCGCGCCGGTCGTATTCGAAGGCCTTGCTGAAATCCTGTAGCTCGCGGTGTATCCACCCGATGGAGTTGGGCACACGAGAAAGCCAGAAGCGGTCGCCGTTGCGCTCGGCTACAGCCATCATCTCATTCAATGCCGCAAGCGCCTCCGACATACGCCCCTGATTTCCTCTTGAGAGTCCCAGGAAAAAGAGAGCGTAGAGATGCGTAAATCCGTCGCCCATCTCGATTGCAAGCGCAAGTGCTCTCTCTAACAACTCCTCTGCGCGCGCGTACTCGCTCTGATGGAAGTGCGCTTCTCCGCGCGCGGCCAGACCGTTGAGCAGAGCCTGTTTGTGGTCGAGCGAACCGGCAAGCTCTATGACTTCATCGGCAAGCCTGCCGGCCTCGTCCATCTCTCCGTAGCTTGCGTGCTTCTGAATTATTATCGAAAGCGTCTCAAGGCGCAGGAACGCGCTTCCGCCGCGCTCGGCCAACTCCAGAGTTTCTTCAGCCCGCCGGGCCATCTCGTCTACGCGGTGGCTGTAGAAGAGCGCATTTATCAATCCGTTCAGCGCCGCCTGCTCGGTTTCGATAGCGCCCGCTGCCTGCGCCCCTTCTATGGCTCGCTCATAGTCTTCTATCGCTTCATCGAACCGGCTCAGAGTGAAATTCGCCGCGCCGCGTTTCTGATATATAGTCAGGCTTCTTTCATCTCGCTCACCGGCCGGAAGCTTCTCCACCAGTTCGAGCGCATGGCTGTAGTGGCGCTCGGCTTCGGCCGTGGCATAGACCCGCACGGCGTTATCTGCTTTGTAGCTGATGGCTGATAGTTGAATGGCAGGTAATCGGTTCAACAAATGCAATTTGACATATTATCAACCCCCTTATACTATGAGCATGCTTTGAGTACGAAATGCGATCTCTGCGGCAAAGCTACGACCATTAAAAAAGGCCAAACGTATCACTATATCGAATCGGGACTCGACAACGTGTACCTTGAAAACATAGAGGTTCGCGTCTGCAAATCCTGTAATGCTATCTGCCCGCGCATCCCAAAAATAAACCAGCTTCACGATACGATAGCGCGAGCGACCACGCTGCAACCCTACCCACTTTCGGGTAAAGACATACGCTTCCTTCGCCAGCACATGGGTTTGAAGGCGCGCGAGTGGGCAGCCTTGCTTCGAATCGACGTCACAACGCTTTCCCGATGGGAAAGCGGCGAGCAAAAGATCGGCCCCCAATCAGACAGTCTGATACGCTTGTTATACATACGACTCATGGAAGAAAGGCAAGGTCAGATTTTCCAGGAAAGCGCGACCGAAAAGATTGCATCGGTCAAGAAAGTTCGCCCTCGCTTTACGAAACTGAGCGTGAACATGAATAACCCCTCTGTTTATTCATACCAATCCTGAGAGCGCGCAACTGTGGAACGGCTTTGCCAAAACCGGCCCTGTCACTTTTTGGCAAAGCTCCAGCCTGCTATTTACGCCTCGATAGCTGTTCATCATTCATCGTTTCTGCTGACGGCTGAGGGTTGATAGCTGAGGGCTGAAGGCTGAGGGCTGATAGCTGACGTTTCAGGGCCGGGCGGTTTCGAGGAAGGCTTTCAGTTTGCGCGAGCGTGACGGATGGCGGAGTTTTCTGAGGGCTTTGGCTTCTATCTGGCGAATGCGCTCGCGTGTTACCGCGAAATGCTGGCCGACCTCTTCGAGCGTATGCTCGCTGCCGTTCGGGCCGAGACCGAAGCGCATCTTGATGACTTTCTCTTCGCGCGGCGTGAGCGATTTCAATACCTCGTCTGTGATTTCGCGCAAGCTGGCATTGATTACGCTCTCGGACGGATTGACCATCATCTTGTCTTCTATGAAGTCGCCGAGGTGCGAATCCTCTTCTTCGCCGATGGGCGTCTCAAGCGAAATCGGCTCCTGAGCGATCTTCAACACCTTGCGCACCTTCGATACGGGGATGTCCATCTTGAGGGCTATCTCTTCGGAACTCGGCTCGCGTCCGAGTTCCTGCACGAGCGAGCGCGAGGTCCGTATGAGCTTGTTTATGGTCTCTATCATGTGAACGGGTATGCGAATGGTGCGGGCCTGGTCGGCTATGGCGCGCGTTATCGCCTGGCGTATCCACCACGTCGCGTAGGTCGAAAACTTGTATCCCCGACGCCACTCGAATTTATCGACCGCCTTCATGAGTCCTATGTTGCCTTCCTGAATCAAATCCAGAAATTGCATTCCGCGATTGGTGTACTTTTTGGCTATCGAGACCACTAGCCTCAGGTTCGCTTCGATCAATTCGCGCTTCGCGTAATTGGCTTCCATCTCGCCGCTTGAGATCGCCGCGAGCGAACGTTCGAGTTCGAGCGCGCTCAGGTGCCATCGCTCTTCGAGTTGGGCAAGCCCCCGTTCGGCGTCTTTCAGGTTGCGCCTCAACTCGCGTTCGTCTTCATTCCATTTCTTCTTTTCGAGCGCCCGTCTGGCCCTCTCTATCGCGGCCTTCGCTTCGCGCGCCTGGACTACGCATTCGCGTATGAGCGCGGTGAGCCGGTCCTGTTGTTGAACGGTCAGGTCGAGCGCGCGCGCCTGACAACTGAGGCTGACTCGCGCGCGGGCGAGCCGTCTAAGCAGGCGCGGGAGCTTCTGCGATTTGCGCGGTTCCTGCCCGACCTGTTCGTAGAGTTTGAGCGTCTTCAGATAGCTCTTCTTGAGTTCGGCGAGAGCGTCGAGGGTCACGGCCATATACTGCTCGGCGCGGTCTTCGGTCACGCCTTCCTGATCGCTGAAAGTGACGACTTCGCGTATGTGCAACTCGCCCCGGCGCAATTGCTCGCCCATCTTTATCAGGTGCTCTATGCAAACGGGAGAGCGCGTGACCGCCTTCAGGACGCGCGTGCGGCCCCGCTCGATGCGCCGCGCGATAGAGACCTCTCCGTCGCGCGTGAGCAGCGGCACGACGGACATCTCGCGCAGGTAGAGCCGCACAGGGTCATTGGTCTTGTCGAGCGTGCCGGGGGTGAGATCGTATTCGAGGGCGTCGTCGAACTCTTCTTCCGGTTTGCCGTTTTCCGAATCGGCGGCTGCGGCCTCGATGAACTTCTCATCGGAATCCGATATCGAAATGCCTTCCGCGCCGATGACATCGAATATCGCTTCTATGTCGTCCGCCGAATTGAGGTCGGGAGGCAGAAGACGATTTATGTCGTCGTAAGTGAGATACTCCTTCTCCTTGCCGACTTCCAGAAGCTTCTCTAATTCGTCGTGATATTTCTCGTTAATATCAGACACTCTCGGCACTCCCGGGGCAACGATCTCAAACCGCATCCAAACAGTCAATGAGAATTCCTACCCTCATTCGTAAAATCTGTCAAGTTGACACTGGCCGGTTGTCGATTGTTTTTCAAACAATCGCATCGCGACTTCGAACAACCCCGGCACTGATTGCAACTGTCCACACATCTCTGACCACGGAAAACATATATCTAAGAGACCGACAGCGCAAGCTTTCTTTTTTTGATCTCGGTCTTCTCTTGATACAGGCGCAAGACGAGCTCGGTGTCCTGCGCCTGTTCGGCCTGTCCGAGTTCCATTTGAATCTGATCGAGTCGGCGCTCGAATTGTCTTCGCCTGAGCGAAGAGAGCGCCTCGGTCGCTTTCTTGAACAAGGTGTCGAAGTCCTCTCCGCCCGCCCACGCCAGATCGCTTATCAACAGCGCGGGCAGCATCGAGAGGTCCGCTTCATCTTTTACACGTTCGCTCAAATTGGCGAGGTCGGGTTCGAGTCCCTCGCCTTCGAGTTCGGCTATCGCTGCAAAGAGCGCGGCGGTCGCCAGATCCGTGTAAACGTCTTCGCTGATACTTGAAACTATGGCGCGGCGAACATCTCCGTCCGCTAAGATGAGTTCGAGCAACTGGCGCTCGGCCTGTGTTATGTCCTGAGCGGCGCGTATCTGTTTCGGGTCGAGCGACTGGCGGCGATGTGTCGCCACACGCTTCAGGTCTTCACGGATGATGCGGCTATCGACCTTGAGCCGGTCGGCGATCTGTCCTGCATAATCCAATCGCTCTATACGGTCGCGCATGCGGGCCAGGTGCGGCAGCATGAAGTTTATAGCTTCGACTTTGCCCGACGGCCGCGAAGTGTCGTACTTACCCATCGCAGTATCGATTATGTACTCGATATAAGGCTGGGAGGTCTTGAACAACGCTCGAAACTCATCCACTCCATGCGCGCGCACATACTCGTCGGGGTCTTCGTCGGTCGGCATCGTGAGTATGTTCGTCTTGAAGCCTTCCTGAAGCAGCATCTCTATGGACCGCATAGTGGCCGCCTGGCCCGCAGAATCCGGGTCGAAGTTCACTATGATCTGCGGATGCTCCATGTAGCGGCGCAGCAATCTGACCTGGTTGTCGGTCAGCGCGGTGCCGAGGCTCGCCACCGCGTTATGGACCCCTTCTTGAAACGGGATTATGCAATCGAGGTATCCCTCGACCAGTATCGCAAACCCCAGGTGACGTATCTCGTTTTTTGCATGGCCCAGGCCGTAGAGGTTGCGCCCTTTCGTATAGACGGCCGTTTCAGGCGAGTTGAGGTACTTGGGTTCGCCTTCGCCCATAACTCTTCCGCCGAAGGCGATGACCTTTTCTTGAGAGTCCATAATGGGGAACATCACACGCCCGCGAAATCTGTCGTAAAAGCCTCCCTGCTCTTTCAACACCGCAAGCCCGCTCGTGTCTATTTCGTCGGTCGAAGCGCCTTTCTCTCTCAGATGATTGATGAGCGCATCCCAGCTATCGGGCGCATACCCGAGGCGAAAGAGTCGCCGGGTCTCTTCGTTTATGCCGCGCGACTCGATGTAGTCGCGGGCGCGTTCGCCTTCGGAGCTCTCCATAAGCTGGCGCTCGAAGAATTGGGCGGCCCATTCGTTCAGACGGTTGACCACGTCACGGTCGCGTTCGAGCTTCTTGTAGTCTTCGGTCTCTTCCGCAGCGGGAACGGAGATGCCGCTCTTTTCGGCCACTATGCGCAGGGCTTCCGGAAAAGAGCAGCCTTCGATCTGCATCACGAAATCGAAGACCGTGCCCCCCGCGCCGCAACCGAAGCACTTGTAAATTCCCTTCCCCGAATGCACGGCGAACGATGGGGTCTTCTCCGAATGAAAAGGACAGCAGGCAACATGATTCGTTCCGCGTTTTTTCAGAGTGACATAGTCCGACACTATTCGAACTATATCGGTTTGATTTCTTACGTCGTCAGCAAATCCGCGCGGGAAACGCATAGCTTCATCCTGAACCAGAACACTTATGAGAAAGGGAGACCGCCATAAAAACCGGAAAGATTATTAGCAAAAGTCCGCGATAACGCAAGCCCGGTTTTCGCGAATAACTGTTCAGACTTTTACAACACATTGCCAGACCAGAGAGGTCTCCCGCCTGCTTGAGGTAGGGAAGGGTTGCTTGCGCCCGTTGAGTGGCTATAAAGCAAGCGGCGGGTGCAAGCATCCCTTCCTGACCTGTGATCTGGGGCCACTTGTTGATGAAAGCATACTCGGCTTGATGCTCAACCATAAAAATGCTTGTCTGAACACCTGCTTTCGCGAAAGCAAAGAAGAGGCTTGCGGGTCTCGCACTATTTTTTTAACTCGACAACAGTTGCGCCCGCCCCGCCCTGATTCGACGGCGCTTGTTCGAATCTATCTACGTGAGGATGGCCGGTTAAAAGGTCGGAAATCGCCCGCCGCAGCGTGCCTTTTCCGTGTCCGTGAACTATGCGCACGCTCTCGACTCCTGCCATGTAGGCTTCGTCCAGAAATTTGTCGACCCGGTCTGTGGCTTCATCGACGGTCGTCCCTATAAGATTGATCTCAGGATTGAAATCACGGTCCACATTCACCGCCACACTCACTCCTTTAGGCAACGACGCGGCGCGTCCGGATGCGGGCGGCGCGGCTCGATTTATGAGTTGCAACTCGTCCCGACGCGCCCTGAACCTGAGCGACCCTACGAGCACAGTATAATTGTCGTCGCTTACGGCTTCGACCGTGCCTTCCTGATCGAGAGACTTTATGCGCACGCGGTCGCGCTCGCGAATATCCGTGATCTCTTCGGCAAAGGCGCTCGCCGCCAAGTCCGAGACAGCGCGCTCGCCGTTCGCTTCCGGCGTCGTGCCTATGGCGGCGCTCGTCATGGGCGAACCCGTCATGGGCGAACCCGTCGCGGGCGCGCTCGCCGCGTGTTTGCGCAATCGAACTCCCGCCGACTGACGAAGCCGTGCGGCGCGGGATTCGGCCTCTTTTTTGAGCCGGGCGACCTCGACGCGATCTTTCAACCCGGCGATCATTTCGCTGCTTTCGGCCGTGAATTCACGAATCACGGCGGCAAGCCGGCTTTCGAATTCTCGTCCGCGTTCCGCTTCGCGTTTGGCGAATTCGAGGTCGAGGTGCGCGTATTTTTCGGCCGTCGCCTGGCGCTCTTCTTCGAGCGCGAGTCGGAGCGACTCCTGCTCTTCCACGGCCGATTTGAGACGTTTCAAATAATCGCCCGCCCGTCGCTGCGCGGGGTCGAGAATCTGTCCGGCGTGATCGAGTATTTCCGAAGGCAGGTCCATGCGGCGCGCGATCTCTATACCTGAAGACGCGCCCGCAACGCCTGTTATCAGGCGATAGGTCGGCCTGAGCGTGCGCTCGTCGAACTCGACCGAAGCATTCAGCACGCCCTCCGCTTCCGATGCCCACATCTTCAACTGGTTGTAATGCGTGGTCGCTATGACGGTCGCTTTGCGGCGATGAAAATAATCCACTATGGCGACGCCGAGCGCCGCGCCCTCGTCGGGGTCCGTGCCCGTGCCCACCTCGTCTATCAATATAAGAGCGGGAGGCGCGACCGTGTGTGCCATCTCGGATATGTTTCGCATGTGAGCGGTGAAGGTCGAGAGGTTCGCGGCTATCGATTGTTGATCGCCGATATCCGCGAGCACCTGATCGAAGACGGGCAATGCAGCTTCGCTTGCAGGCACGTGCAATCCCATCTGAGCCATCAAAGCTATAAGCCCGACGGTCTTGACCGCTACGGTCTTGCCGCCCGCGTTAGGGCCGCTTATGACCATGGTCTGATGCTCTCGATCAAGCTCCATCGAGATGGGCACGACATGCACGCCCGATCGTTTGAGCGTATGTTCGAGCAGCGGGTGGCGCGCGTCTTTCAACATCAGGCGATTATCTGCAACCATTTGCGGACGCGCGCAGCGGAACTCTTTCGAGAGCCTCGCCTTCGCCTGAATGAAATCGATCTCTTCCACGACTTCGATGATGGCACGTATCGCGTCGAGATTGGCCCTGAGCGTTTCGGTGATGGAGAAGAGTATCTGAGCTATCTCTATCTCTTCCTGTTCGCGCAGCCTCACGAGATCGTTATTCTGATCTATGGTCGCGATGGGCTCGATGTAGGTGGTCTGTCCGCTCGACGAGAGACCGTGCATGACGCCCGGCACCTGAGTGCGCGAGTCCGTGCGCACGGGGATGACGAAACGTCCATTGCGGATGGTGACTATCTCTTCCTGAATGGCCGAGGGCGCGCGGTCGCGCATGATCGCTTCGAGGCTGCGATATATGCGCGCGCGGCGGTCGTTGATTTCGCGCCTTATGCGACGAAGCTCAGGGCTTGCGTTGTCATCGATCTCGCCGTTAGGAAGTATCTTTCCCTGCAAGGTGGAAAGCTGACGGCGCAGGTCCGGCATGCGGCCCGCAAGGCTTGCGAGTTGCGGATAGCGATTACGAGTTTCTGCATCTGCAAACTGCGAGCGCAGGTCGATCCCCACAGAGATGAGTCGTTGCAACGCGAGTATCTGATGCGGGTCGAGGCTCGTGCCCGCGACCCTGAGTTCTGCGATAGAGTGTTCGGGGTCCGAGATATCGGACAGTCCGAACGCGCCGCCCGTCGTGAGGTAGTCCGCGCACTCGGTAGTGCGATCGAGTTCGAGATTTATATGATCGAGGTCCGAAGACGGCCTGAGAGAGAGCGCGCGCTTGCGGCCCAATGGCGATTGAACGTGTCCGGCGAGCAACGCGATCAGCGCGTCGAGTTCGAGAGTTTTGAAAGTGCGTTCATCCATGACGGCTTTACCGCTTCGTAAAACAAAAAAGCATGTTACGCCGCCGCGATGAATGGGGTCAATCCATACGGGTCGCGGATCGATTAATGGCAATCATCGTTGTAGGGCCAGGCTGGCGGGAAGCGATAGGTGTAAGCAGGTAAGATCAAGGCTGCGAGTCGGCTTCACATGGAGATGTTCGCCGGGAATTCCTGCGAAGACGCTGCGCGTTGTATCGGCAGTAAGCTTTTGTGCTATTATCGAAAAGTCTCTGCGGAACCGCGCTCAAAATAGAAAACATAGATTCGGCAAGATGCTTCGCGCTTTTGCCGCCGCTTGAAAGCCCGTGCGAAATACGGAAGAATCGGCTCGGTACTTATATTTCAACGAGCCGTCTTCTACTTATGAGGTGAATGTAAAATGCTCAACAAAACCGTTCGGCTCATCGGCATCTCGGCTTTTCTCATCACAGCAGTTCTGTTCCCTGAGCAAGGGTCATCGGGTCAGAGTGTCAGGCCCCTTCTCATTCAACCGGGAGTGGCTGCGCGCGAGATACAGCCTGCTACGACTTCAACCCGTGTCATGCCTTCGGCCGCAATGCAGGGCGACACTGTAGAATTGACTCCCGGCGTTCAAGTAATGGGTTCGATACCTGCGCCCGCACAAGGCGCATGTCTGCTTGGGCTGACTCAGTTTACGTTCGTTCCAAGAGAATCGATTATCGAGATAGTTTTGGCCAGCGACCGGAACGTCGATCTCTACGTCCGCTTTGGTCAGAGGGTTTCCATCGAAGGTGGTGAAATCCTGGCCGATATATCATCCGTTAAGCCGACAGGCGTAGAAAACATCTCGATCACGAATCCGGATCCGGAGACGACTTACTTTATCGCTATAAACAATTGTTCTGCCGAGACGGCCAACTTCGCCCTCGTAATATTCGAGATAGTCGTCGATCCGTTTATTCCTTTTATAATCAGTTGCGATCTGAAACGCAGGCCGACAGGCGCTTTCTCCCTGGTAATTACAGGGGAGGCTATAAGAGAGGGCGCGAGGGTTAGAATAGACGGCGAGGAGCCAAAAAAAGTCAAGTTCAAAAATATAAGCACAAATGGTTTCGCCTCGAAGATAATTGTGAAAAAAAAGGCGTGCAAGTTTTTGCCCGGAATCATAGTGGTCACTAATCCCGACGGAATCCATTCTCAACCATTTGTTTGTACCCTGTCTTGTTCTGATTGATGACAGGCGATGGCTGGCAGGTGGCAGGCGGTAGATGGCTATCGGCTCCCACCTGCCGCATACTACCTGCCGCCTGTCACCTCAGCCCTGTTTTCAGCCCTCTCGTCGTTGCTCTTGTTTCCCCGCCTGTGATATACCAGAGGCTCAAAGTTTTTAGAAAGAATCGTCATCGCATCAATGCCCGATGGAGGTACGCCTTTGAAGCGTTTCGCGCTGCTCATCTTTGTCGCTCTCTTGCTCGCGGGCTTCGTCGAGCGGGAATCTAAAACGTCTGCGCAGGATAAACGGAATTCATCGGAGGTCAGTCTCGGCGCGCGTCTGTTTTCGGACGAACGTTTCTCCACCCCGCGAGGAGACCTCCCGGCCAGTTGCAATCATTGCCATCTCTTTGACGAAGACCCACAGGGCTTGCGCGGATACACGGATTTTCTCGCGCGCAGTTGGGTCTCCTTTCGCCTGCAAGACCCGCGCCGCGATGAACTCCGCAATTCGCCAACGCTCTTCGACGTAGCGCGTATGCCGCGCCTTCATTTCGACGGCGAATTCTCTTCGCTCGAAGAACTCGTCAAAGGCACGCTCGCCGGTCGCCCCATGGGATGGTTGCCCGGCGAAGAGCAGCAGGCGTTCGCTCAAGCCCGATCTGTGATTCTCAGTGATCGAGGAACAGACGGCCAGACGGCGGAGAGCTATCGCGAGCAGTTCAAGAAAATCTACAGCGTCGAGGTAGAAAAACTGAGCAGCGATGAAACCATGAACCTCATCGCAAGGGCCATCTCCGAGTTCCTCAGAACGCTCAACACGAAGCGGGTTTCTCCTTACGATAAATTTCTGCAAGCGAACAATCTCGAAGCCGAACCTGCGGCGGGTGAAGCGCCCGCCGTGTATGCCGACAGGTTGTTGAAGCAAATATCTTTGCTTGCGGCCGGCAAAAGATTAAAACTCTCTGCGGAGTTCGACCCCGAGGCGCTGAAAGGTTTTGAGATATTCCTGCGCACAGAGGGAAGGGAATCGGCGGGCAATTGCGTCGCCTGTCACACGCCGCCTCTGTTTACCGATTTTTCATTTCACAATACAGGTATAAGTCAAACCGAGTACGACCGCGTGCATGGCGAAGGCAGCTTTGCCGCGCTCGCTATACCCGAAGCCGCGCGAGCCGTCCGTCCGTCGGCTCAGTTTCGCGAAACGCCTGTGAGGAACCGCCCCGGCGCGGCCGATCTCGGTCACTGGAATTTCGTGGACATTAAAGCTTCTCCGCTGCGCCGCGCGGGCGAAAGCGAAGACCGGGTTTTAAACCGAATGATAGCGACCTTCAAGACGCCCACTCTGCGAAACCTCGCCTATACGCCGCCTTACATGCACACGGGCGGCTACGGTTCGCTTGAGAGCGCCTTGATGGAAATCCTTCGATTGAGCGCGATGGCCCGCGCCGGACGTGTTCGCAGCGCGGATGAAGAACTGAAAAAGATAAATATCACAGAGGCGGACATCGCGCCGCTCTTAGCTTTCCTGAATACCTTGAACGAAGACCTGAGGCTCTACCCGTCTCCGCAGGGCAGAGCGCGAAGGCGACTCTATAATCAGACAACGAGAGGCAACCGAGGAGTCGATCATGTCGCAGGGGCGACGCCCTGAAATTATGAAAACGGTTGCGCCCGATGTCCGACAATCTGCCAGATTGTCGTCGGCTCGGCTAATCGTGCGACTGGCGGCCATCGACAAGCTGGCAACACGCTCGGACTTTTCCGAGGAGGACGAAAAAATGATTGATCGAGCGATGAGCAAATACTTTTTAGCGAGACGGCGCGTGAAAACGATAGGCTCCGCCGTGATAGCGTTTTTGCTTGCGTCCCTGCTCGTGCCGGGGTCATGGAACGCGACGGCGAGGGCGCAGGTTGGGCAGACAGAAGAGAAACTCGACTACGCGATGATTGCGAAGATCAGAGATGAGGGCTTGAACCGCTCTCAGGTCATGGACCACATAAGCTGGCTGGCCGACGTGTACGGGCCGCGATTGACAGGCTCTCCCGCGATCAAACAGGCGAGCGAGTGGACGCAGAAAAAATTCAAGGATTGGGGTCTCGCAAACATTCACGAAGAGGAATTCCCGTTCGGCAAAGGCTGGTCGCTCATTCGTTTCAGCGCGCACATGATAGAGCCGCAGGTCCAACCCCTTATAGGCTATCCGAAATCCTGGACCCCCGGCATGGGTAGTCCCGTCACAGCCGAAGTCATCTACGCTCCCATACAGTCTGAGGCGGATTTCGAGAAGTATCGCGGCAAGCTTCGCGGTCGCATGGTGCTCACGCAACCTGCGCGCGAGGTCGAGATGCTCGAAGGCCGACTAGTCCTTCGAATGACGGACGAAGACCTCAAGGAAGCCGAGACCACTCCCATCCCGCAGCCGCGCGCAGGGCGAGGCGGACAGCGCGGCCGAGATCGCGCATTGCAAACGAAGATTCAGAATTTCTACCTCTCCGAAGGCGTAGTGGCTCTGCTTGATCGCGGCAGCGATAATTTCATGTCCGAAGGGGGAAGCGAGCTATCCTGGCGCACTCAGCGCACGGACGGCGGGACGGTCTTCGTAGGCACAGGCGGCCCTCGAAACGAGAACGCGGGCAAAGTTCCGCCCGCGATCACGCTTGCCGTCGAGCATTACAATCGCATGATGCGCATACTGGAAAAGGACCTGCCCGTTAAAGTCGAACTCGACGTGAGGACACAGTTTCACGATGAGACCGGAATGAACGGGTTTAACATAATAGCCGAGATTCCGGGGACGGACCTTGCGAGCGAAGTGGTGATGATAGGCGCGCACTTCGACTCAGTGCATGCGGCGACAGGTGCTACGGATAATGCGACCGGTTGCGCGGCGATGATGGAAGTCATGCGAATCCTGAAAACGGTAGGCGCGCGACCACGCCGCACGATTCGCATAGCCCTGTGGGGAGGGGAAGAGGAGGGGCTGCTCGGCTCGCGCGCTTACGTGCGCCGGCACTTCGCGGACCCTGTGGACAAGAAAGTGAAGCCCGAACATGAAAAGCTCGCGGCTTACTTCAACATAGACAACGGCACAGGCAAGATCAGAGGCGTCTGGTTGCAAGGTAATCTCGGCGTGCGTTCGATCTTCGAGCAATGGATAGAGCCGTTGCGCGACCTGGGCGTGACGACTTTAGGGCCGCGCTCGGTCAGCGGCACCGACCATCTTGCATTCGATGCAGTCGGCCTGCCGGGGTTTCAGTTCATGCAGGATCGTTTAGAGTATAATGCGCGGTCGCACCACTCGAACATGGACGTAGTAGACCGCGTACAGCGCGACGACATGATACAGATGGCGACCGTAGCAGCGGTCTTCGCCTATAACGCAGCGATGAGAGACGAGAAGTTGCCGCGCAAGGCGCTCCCGCCCGCGATGGTGGACCGCGCAAACTGAGAGGGCATCGATGGCGCTCTTGGAGGCATCGAACCATCTTCCCGTTGCAGTTTCCGCCACAGCCTTCGTGAGTGATTTAAACAGGTCTTTGAAACTGACCTTTAGGGGCTGGTTCCAAACGGAAACGGGCCTGCGGATTTGCAACCCATGTTCATCGCTCATAGATTCCTCCCGACTTGTCTGAAAACTCCGGTTGAACGATCAATCAAATAATCCCGATTCGGCAATAGCGGGTTCTTACCGGGATCATGTCGTTTCAAGATGTTCGCATGATATACAGACGGAATCCATTTGAAAAAGCATGCACTGTTGAGGAATTTTAGCGCGGATTGTTGAGGGTTATCACAGAAATGTATGCGAGTTATATGTTTAGCGTGCGCAGACCGCCGCGTAGCGGCGCTTGAATTTAGCCCGGTCTTTCAAGGCCGGGTAAGATAGTCGGAATTAGATCGCGTCGCGTCAGCGACGGTTGAATTTATTAATCAGCCGTCGCTGACGCGACGAATTAGGTTTGTGTTTCCACCGTCCGTGCCCTGAAGGACGCGGCTAAAACGAACTCGCCGCTAACGCGGCGGAAGAGGAGGAGAGCCTGGGGCAAATCAAACAGGCTGGATTTTGAGATTGGCTCATCGCTTGCCCGTCCGGTCTTTCAAGCGAATCACGAATCGAAGGCCCGACCACACGTCGTTCACGGCGCATATCTTCGTATCGACAAGCCCTGATGCGAGGCCGACTTTCTGAATGATTGCGAAAGATAGATCCGAGGGAACGCCGGAACTCTTCTTGGGCCACGCCACCCAGAATCCCCCCGCAGGAGCGAGGTGTGCGACGAGCTTTGCGAAATCCTTCGTCAGGCCCGATTCCGTCTTTGCGAAAAACAGGATCAGGTCGATGGATTTATTTCTTCGCGAAACGATCTCCGCTCCTGCCGGGAGCGCGCCTATCTCTTTTTCAAACTCGGATGGAGCGCCGATGAGTGCGATGCGAAACCCTTCTTTGATGCCGAGTTTCTTTGCCAGCGCAGTTCCTGAATAACCTGCCATAATCCCTTTCGCAATGATGGATGGGCGCGCAGTTTATACTGCGCGCGGGGCAAAATGAAAATTTTTCCAGAGAGGAACGCTTATGTGGAGTGCGCCGCCCTTTTTCTTTCTTCAGAGATTTCTTTCTTCTTC
>JAKEHD010000763.1 GCA_022615215.1 Blastocatellia bacterium | reverse complement strand
TTACCCCCACGGCGATGCCAACGCCAGTCGAGGATCGCACGCGCCGCACCCCGGAGGCGCCGTTCAACGCCGTCTCGATGGGAAAGGTAATGAGCGTCTCCACCTCCTCGGGCGCCATGCCATGCGCCTCGGCGATGACCGTGACGGATTCAGAATGCTTGCGGCAAGTTTTTCAGTATCGTCCGGTGGCGGGAATATTCAAAACGACTTGTGCTAGTTGATGCGGAAGCAACCGGATCATAAAGTGAAACGGTGTTTAGAATACCGCCTTCAGGCGGAAGGAACCCGTATACGGTCGGGCCATTCCGGCTGAAGCCGGTACTCTAAACGCCCTCTTCTCGGCTTCCTCAATCATATACATGATTCAAATAGCACAGATCGTATTCACATTGTGGTCGGCGTTCGGGTGACAGAGCGGACGGATCACTTCTTGATCTTTGCGGAGGCGAGTCCGAAAGCGATTCCTGTGACGATGGCCAGAGTGATTTCTATCGCCCCGGTCCATGTGGCCGTCTTCTCTTCCATCTTCGCGTTCGCAAGAAGCGTGGCTGCGATCATAAAAACCACGCTCCATGCAAGCAGCCACTTATGCGCTCTCGACATCACCATATTTCGACTTCACCTCAGTCGCCGCTCATTCGGGCGAGGAGACGGCAGGCGATATGTGCTCTTCGCCGTCGGCATCGCGTTTGGAAACGTAAGGCCCTGTCCTGGGTATATAACGAACCGGGGCCGGTCCTCCGAAGAGAGTGATGAGCTTTTTGATCGTTTCATCCTGGACGGTGCGGAACCTCGCGCTCGACCCTCTACGGTTGTAGATGACGAAAAAGAGAGGGCCTCGCCCGCGCGTGTAGGCTATGCCTGCGAGCGCGCTGACCCCTGAAAGGGTTCCTGTCTTTGCCACTACCGACCCGCGATATGCGTCGGTGAAACGCCTCTGAAGAGTGCCCGCATCTATGCCTGCGACCGGCAGTATTCTCTCAAGGCCCAACCCATACTTCTTGAGATAAACGGTCAGCTTTCGCAGTATCTGCACCGTAGCGCGCGGCGAAATCTGATTCGAGCCAAGCCCGGAGGAGGTGACTATGCGGCACTCTTCATCCTGCAAGCCGATCTGGGTCTTCAAAAACCTTTCGACCGCAGGAGGCCCGCCAACCATCGATCCTATCACCGATGCCATCCAGTTATTCGAAAAATCGTTCAGCCCCTTGAGCACGTTCAAAAGCGGAAGCGACGTGTGGACGGCGAGCAGACTCAGCCTCGACGTATCGATTGCGGGGTTGGTTATCGTCTCACCCGATATACTGAGCGAAGGCGGAGCGCCCGACGGGTTGAGGGCGGCTCTCTGCCCTGCGGAACCATTTGCGCGCTCTTCGGCCGCGCGCATGGAGAGGAATCGCGTAAAGGCCATCTTCGCCCCTGCGGTCCAGGTCTCAGGTGTCAGAGTGGCGCGAAAGGCGCGGGCCGATGCCTCGCGCGATGATGAGAAGTTGAAATAGAAGTTGCCCAGCACGACGAGGTTTCCTTCTATGGCGCGTATGCCGCTGTTGTTGAGTTTGTCTGCGATCAGAAGCGCGTTCTCATAAAAGAAGGCCGGGTCGCCGCTGCCTATGATGTATAGAGAGCCTTTCAAGGTTCCGGTTTCGGGGTCGAGCGTCCCATCCGTATAGAGCGATGTGCGGAACTGAAAATCCGGGCCGAGCTTGGAAATGGCTGCAAGCGAAGTGGCCACTTTGGCTACCGAAGCGGGATTGAAAGGCTGGTCGGCATTATGTTCGGCCAGCACTTCTCCGTCCATCGTTTCCACTATGAACCCCTGATTCTCCACGCTGTAGCCGCGAGCCGCGAGGCTGTCGGAATAAGCCGCGAGGAGCGGATTCAGCATTATGGGGTCTGCTTCGGAGCCGTCCGGCGCAACGCTGTCCTGCTGATTGGTTGCCGCAGGAGCGGGCCGCTCGACGGCCGCAGGCATTGGATTGAGCGAGGCGTTCGCGGGCGCTTCCTGTGAAGATTGAACCGCTGTATCGAGCGCGACGGGCGGGCTTGCCCACACGGAGGTCAGGTAGTCGTGTATGGGCGTGCGCGTGTAAGAAGGATTGGCTCTTCTGCGCGATCTGGAACTGGGACGCGATCTGGCGCGGCCGACCTTTTTCGAGCGGCGCTTGCTCGCTATTTTTTTGGAGGAGCGGGAAGAGGTTTTCTTTTTAGAAACCTTTTTCGACTTCGCGGCGGTTGACTTTCGTGACTTTGACTTCTGGCCTGCGGGACTGGCCAGTGCGGGTGAGCAGGTGAGTATTAATGCCAGGAGCAGTGATACTAGATTAACAGTACGGAGCCTTGCCAACATTCTATTCCTGTCCTCTCTGATTTATTTGTCTATCCGAGTTACGCCGTGCCCGCAGAGATTGCGCGCGTCCCGAACCGGTCATGATCGGCACAGCCTTGAATGCCTGCTTAGGGGCCGATTCTACGGGGCTTCAGGATTTGAGCGGCGGGAGCTGCTACTCTACGTCCCATCTGGCTTGCTCATTAACAATAGCACAGGATGCAACGACAATCTACTATGTAATAAATATGCAACAAATCAACCCGGTCGGAGCAATCAAGATCTGGGCGATTTGGTAGAACCGGATATTTGCCGGACGCTCTTACAGACTGTCCTTCTTTGTCAGTTCCAAAATCGTTCTTTATCACTGCGCATAGTAACTGTTGCGCCCGTGAACGAGGTATTCGGGATGGCCTTTCACCTCTATGCGCACCCGGCGCAAGCGGCCGTCGCGCTCGGTGTTGGTCGGGTAATAGCCGATCACATAACGGTGATTGATGTTTGAAAGTATGCGGGCGTATATGGATGAAGCCTCGTCCGGCTTTTTGATAAATGCCGTCCACCCGCCTGTCATATCGGCCACGCGCGCGGCAGCCTCCTGAGAGCGGGCGAAGCGATCTGTTTGCAGTTTGACATAAGCCTCGGAAATCGGATCCCCCTCCAGATACTTCAGGTATTCCTGCTCGGTTTCGAATCTCGTTCGTTCGACCCTGTAAAGCATCTGCCGACCTCGATCATAAAGCTCTTCCGGCGGAAGCCCTATCAGGGAATTGCCGGGCACGACCGTGTAAATCGTCGCCCGCGAACGCTCGACGGCCTTATAGATATCGGCAAGCCCGTAGTTGCGGCGAGGTCTGTTCCATAGGTAATCAGAAGCGGTGGGCTGGTCCCTGAAGGTCACGGCCTCATCCCCATCGGTTTGAAAGATTATAATCGGCTGAACGCCCTCGCTTTTGACAAGCTCTCTGAGCGCCGCAAAGAGGGCCGTGAATTGCAGGCTGTCCCCGCGCGTTCGGCGGCTAGAACGCCCCCGGCGCGTCTTGGCAAGCGCCCTCTGTTTGAACGAGTCGAGCGTTTTGATGAGCATCGCTTTGTCGCTCGTAAAATCGATCAGCAGTTCCACACTGTCTGTGATTATGGTCATTTCGTCGGCCGACGCGAGTTGAAGGACCAGATTTTTCGCAGCCGCGATGCTGGCTTCGATGTAAGGCGACTGGCTGCCGCTGTAATCGAGTATGAGGATTATCGATCTCGGCAGGCTCTGGTCGTCGCCGGGCGTGAGCGTGGCGACCTGCTGCGGGCGGCCGTCTTCTATCACGACGAAATCATCCTTGCCGAGACCTGTGACGAAGCGCGATCGAGACGGGTCTGTGACAGTAACCTCAAGGGCCACAAATAGCGTCTCAAGCTTTATTACATCTCCATCCGAGGGCGCAACTGCCGGGGCGTTTTTCCTTTTGGCATCCTCGACAGCGGCCCCTTTTTTAGAGTCCCATTTGAGACGTTTGAGACTCTGACCGAACTTTTCCCGCTTCGCTTTTTTTTCGCGCCCGGACTGAGCGGGGACTGCCCCCGCGATCAGCACGCCGACAATCGCCGCAAACAGAAGGGCGAGCGCCATCCGGTAAAACATCGCTTCGATTTTTTTCATAAGTCGCTTCGACTCCGGGAAAGTTTGTCACGTGCTGGTGTAAAAAGCATACCAGCAAAAAGCGAAGGCGCGAAAGCGCGTAAGAAAGAAATCTTTATAAGAAAGAAATCTTTATGTGCGACCCGGCAGCGCCATTTCAAAAAAGGTTTTTCGATACGGCGCGCTATAGCTTATATTGAGGCGTGCAACGAATGAAGAGACTATTGTCACTGGTCGTTTTGGTCGCTCTCTCACTGCCGTCTTGCAGTCCGGGCAATCACCCTGAAACTGCCGCGCCGCCCGCCTCGCCTGCAAACAAAAATGAAGAGAACGCCAATCAACATTCTCCCTGCGTGAATCTCAACACGGCTACGGCTGAAGAGTTGATGACCTTGCCCGGAGTGGGCACGGTGAAAGCTCAAAGTATAATCGAGTACCGCGAGCGGCACGGCCCGTTTCGCCGCACAGAGGAGATTATAATCATCGACGGCTTCAGCGAGCGAAGATACCGCGCGCTCGCCCATCTTATATGCGTCGAATGAATCGCTTGAATCGCTATTGGGCCTTTATTACAACAGTCTGACGGATCAGCTATTTGTTTTGCTGCTGGCGCGGCGGGAAGGTCTCAATCAGTTTCTTCAGGTCTTCTATTCGATTCGCCAGGTCGAAGCTGAAACAGCCGCTGGCACCGCCGCCAACCATCGGCACCAGCACCCCATCTCCGAACACTGTGAGATAAAAAGCTCCATCTTTGAAGACGAACTTCGGGGCGGCAATCCCCTGTTGCCCCTGCACAGATGAAGGGTCGCCCAAGAGAGATTTATTGGCGATCAAGTACGCTTTGATAGCCTCATCCAGCTCGATCACTACATTATGCGAAGCATTCGCAGGTTGAACTTTGCCAGGCGTCGAAGGTGCCTCACCTTTTTCGCCTTTTTGCTGTGCTGAGGCCGTCGCGCAAACGGTTGCAATCAAAAGCAAAACCCCGATCTTGTGTTTCATATATGCCTCCCGCTTCTACCTTCTTGAACACTGGGATTCGAATTATGTTGCAAAACTTTTTTACTTATTTGCGATTCAGATGCCTGTTCAAGCGCCCGTCAAAAGCCTGGTCTTTAGCAGCTTCGAAATTGAGCTTTGCAATGCGGTGCTGTAAAGTAAGAAGGCTTGATCCGGAGACTGTGAATAATACATGGAAAATGAACTGCCGATACTTGCCGAGGTTCTGAGAGGCCCTATAATCGAAGCTCGCCACAGAGGCGTGATTGTTGCCCTTGAGCCGGACGGCCGCGTTATAGCACGGCTCGGCGACGAGGGCCTGATTACCGCTACCCGCTCCACCATCAAACCCGTTCAGGCGATACCGCTTATCACGAGCGGTGCGGCCGACCGCTTCAACATCACATCGCGCGAGTTGGCCGTCGCCTGCGCGTCGCACAGCGGCGAGTCTATTCATACCGAGACGGTCGCGGGCCTGTTGGCCCGAATAGGGCTTGATGAGCGCGCGCTCCTATGCGGCGCTCATCCTGCGTATAATGAAGACGCGGCTCGCAGGCTTGAGCGCGAAGGCGAGCCGTTCACCGAGCTTCATAATAATTGCTCGGGCAAGCACGCGGGGATGCTCGCCACCGCCGTGCATCTAGGCCTCTCTGTAGAAGACTATGTTTCGCCTGACCATCCGGTGCAGCGTGAAATCGCTTCCACTTTCGCTCGCTTGGGAGGGATCGACCCGCAGATGCCTATGGGGATAGACGGATGCAGCGCGCCGACTTTCGGCGTGCCGCTCAAATCGCTTGCACTGGCCTTTGCGCGATTGGTCAGCCCCTTGCGCGCGGAGAGTTCAGCCTCCGATTCATCGGCCGCAGAGGCGGCGGGGCGCATTGTCGCGGCGATGACTGCGCATCCCGAAATGATCGGCGGCACTAAGGGAAGGCTCGACACGGACCTGGCTGTAGCAGCGGGCGGGCGCTTGATATGCAAGGTCGGGGCGGAAGCGGTCTATTCGATAGGGGTGCTCCCATACGAAGCCTGGCCGCGCGGGCTTGGCATCGCCATCAAAATCGAAGACGGCTCATACAGGGCGCTGGGCGCGGTGGTGGTTGAAACGCTCGCTCAACTCGGTGTGCTCGACAGGTCCGAGCAGGAGAGGCTTGCCAGCTATCACAGGCCCGTTCTGGTAAACCATCGAAGCTTGAACGTCGGCGAGGTACGCGCGAATTTCAACCTGGAGTTCGACCTACAATGAACGAAGAAGTTCGCTCTATGTTTCCGGTAACGGAAAACTACATCTACTTGAACCACTCGGCTGTAAGCCCGCTCTCGACCCGCGTGCGCGACGCGATGATCGGGCTTGTGGAGGACGTAACGCGAAACGGCTCGGCCAACTATGATGACTGGTGCAGGGCTTACGAACAGACGCGGGCATCCGCAGCGCGACTCACGGGCGCTCGCCCGCACGAGATCGCTTTTATGCGGAATACATCGGACGGGATATCTTCGGTGGCCAACGGAATCGAATGGCGCGAAGGCGACAACGTCGTCACCTGCAACGTCGAGTTTCCGGCCAACATATATCCCTGGATGAGGCTGCGCGCAGAGCGCGGAATCGAAATAAAAATGGCCGGGGAGCGAGATGGTCGCATAGACCCGGAAGAGTTGCTTTCGCTGATTGACGCACGCACGCGCGTGGTGACGATCAGTTGGGTGCAATTCGCTTCAGGGTTCCGGTCGGACCTGGCGCGCATAGGACGGTTTTGCCGCGAGCGCGACATCATATTCGTCGTAGACGCGATACAGGGACTCGGAGGACTCCATCTCGATGTGGAGCGCGACTACGTTGATGCATTTGCGGCCGACGCGCACAAGTATCTGCTCGGTCCCGAAGGCATAGCCTTGCTTTACGTATCGGATCGGGTAATTGATCGCATAAAGCCGACGGTCGTGGGATGGACTTCGGTGAAGGATTACGAGCACCATCTCGATTACGACCTGACATACAGGGAAGGCGCTGGGCGCTTCGAGTGCGGGACATTGAACACTGTGGGGGTCTACGGGTTGGGCGCTGCGATAGAACTGTTTCTGGAGTACGGTCCCGAAGAGATAGAAAAGTATCTTCTCAGTCTGAGCGATTATCTGGCCGAGCGATTGGAGTCGAAGGGCTACGGGGTTGTCTCTTCGCGCCTGCCGGGAGAGGCCTCGCCTGTCGTCACCTGCACGCATGAGAAGCATTCGCCCGGAATGCTTTACAGGTTGTTGCAGTCGAACAATATAATCACCGCGCCTCGCGCCGGGCGATTGAGAATCTCACCGCACTTTTACAACACGCGAGAAGAGATCGATAAGCTGATAGAGGTATTGCCGGATTGAAGGATGCCAAGTCAACGACTGTCTTCCCAATAATCATTTAATCCCAAGCTGCTTCCTTATTAGCTCACAAAGGCTCTCTTTAATTTCCGAATGGCGGGGGACTGGGGCTTGCTTTCCATTTTTGGGATTGGCGTATATGTCGTA
>JAKEHD010000762.1 GCA_022615215.1 Blastocatellia bacterium | reverse complement strand
GCGAAGGCGCTTGTGTACTACAACCTCGCTCTGCCTATCAGTCGAGAGGTCGGTGATAGAAGCGGTGAGGCCATCACGCTTCATAACCTGATGGTGTTGTGGAAAGACCTCGACAGGCCGCGCGTGGCCATCTTCTACGGCAAGCAATCCGTCAATGCTTATCAGGACTTGCGCGCAAATATTCAATCCCTCGATAAAGAGATACAGAAGACCTTCACCGGATCGAACGAGGATACCTATCGCAGGCTCGCAGAGTTGCTCATCGCGCAGGGCCGCGTGCCCGAAGCCGAACAGGTGCTCGAAATGCTCAAACAGGAAGAATACTTCGACTTCGTTCGCCGCGACGATAAAGTGGCTAAGGAACTGCTCTCGAAACTCTCGCTGACCCCCGCCGAACAGGAGGCGTTCATTCGCTACGACGCGCTGGCCGATGACCTGACGAGGATCGGCAAGGAGTACGGCCAACTGTTTGCCGAAAGTCGAAACCCTGCGTACGAACCGGGAAAGTTCCCAAAACAAGCCCGCCTCGATGAACTGGAAAAACAGATGGCCGACGCCAACAGGGTATTCAGCGCTTTCCTCGACGAACTCAAAGTCAAGTTTGGCGAGGATGACATACGGGTCGCGCTCGTGGATTCAGGCACGCAAGCCCTTTTGAAAGAACTGAACCAACCGCGCACGGTCATCATCTCGACCATCGCGGGCGACGACCAGTTGAACCTGATCGTCGCCACCACAGAAGCGACACGCGCGCACACGGTCGACATCAAGGCGGCGGATTTGAACAACCTCGTAGCGGACTTTCGCGCGGCGATCAAAAACCCTGCCGTCGATCCGCGCCCTTCGGGCAAGAAGCTCTATGACGTGTTGTTTCCCGCCTCGCTTCAAAAAGACCTCGCCAACATCGAAGCAGACACGATCGTCTGGTCTCTGTATGGGACGTTGAGATACGCCCCCGTGGCCGCGCTTTGGGACGGCAAGCAGTACGTAATGGAGCGATACGCAAGCGCCGTCATCACGCTTGCGAGCCGGGACAACCTCAAGCTCACGCCCACAGACCGCGCGCAGTGGCTCGCGCTCGGCGTCGGGGTGTCGAAAAAGTTCGAAGACTTCGACGCTCTCACGGCGGTTCCCGCAGAGTTGTGCGGAATCATCAACGATCCGCAGGCGCAGGCTCGCTGCCGCGCGCTGATGAGAGACAGCGAGGGTGTTATGCGTGGCCGCAGCCTGCTCGATGAAGAGTTCGGATTGCAGGCATTCAAGAACAACCTGGGCCGTTACCCCGTCGTGCATATCGCAAGTCACTTCAGTCTCAATGCGGGCAAGGAGACCGACTCATACCTTCTGCTCGGAGGCGGGCAGACGGAAGCCGAGCGCAAGCTGACGCTCGACAGAGTGCGCGACGAGTTCAAGACGAAGTTCGTGGGCGTAGAGTTATTGACGCTATCGGCATGCAACACGGCGATGACGGCGGGAGAAAAGTCTAACGGCGTAGAGATAGAAGGATTCGGCGCGCTTGCGCAGAAGCAGGGCGCGCGGGCGGTGCTTGCAACCTTATGGTCGGTGGCCGACCCTTCGACGCGCGACCTGATGACGGAATTCTACCGGCGGCTGCAAAAGGACGGGCAAATGAGCAAAGCCGAGGCATTGCGACAGGCGCAGATGGCACTGCTCAGGGGCGGCGGGCAAGCTGAACCGGACAATGCGAGGGCTGCGCGAGTGACATCATCCGAGGGTCAGCCGGGTACAGGATTCACACGCGACCCGGCAAGGCCCTACGCGCATCCGTATTACTGGGCGGCGTTTACTCTGATGGGCAACTGGAAGTAAGACGATGAAAATCATCTGCTTCATTTGCGTTTCTGCTTTTTTCTGATTTCGTAAGCGAGTCTGTTTCCAACCCGATTCAACCTTTCGCCCACGCCTTGGAGTGGGATGAAGGCAAAAACATTACACCCGCTGATGATTTTATTCGTCGTCCGCAAATGTCGGCGGCAATGGGTTTCGCTCGACATCGCGCTCATCCCTGTAAGAAACCATTAGTGATTTATCACGAAATCAGCGATCCGCCGCAAAGACAAGCGCCACATTAATAGCCGGCGCGATGGGAAACTCTCAGAAGCTGTTTGAAAAGCCCCGAAGGGGCGAGATTCAATAGCCTGGGGCAAAGCCTGGCGTCGCCCCAGGAATGAAGGCGTTTCATTTCACAAGCCCTGAAAGGGCGCAATAAGTCGCATATCACGCCCTTTCAGGGCTTGTGAAGCCAACTCTAATCCCGGCGCGATGCGCCGGGCTATCGAATTCCGCCCTTTCAGGGCTTTGCCATACACTTTTCAAAGAGCCTCTCAGACAATGAAAAAGCCGCCCTAAGAGCGCGGTGTAATATTTTTCGCCGGTCGTCACTTAATTATGTTCGCGGCGCAAAGCGATGTGACCGCGATGAATGTTATTCAGTGAGAATGAAGCCCTCGCCTATGGATTTCCGGGCGAGGGTAAGGCATTTACAAAGTCGAGTTTCCGCCGCCGGGTCAGGGCGGAACCCGGCGTTCGACAATAAAAGTCAAATAACAGGAGAAAAACATGTCGTCTATAAACCTTCGAAGTTTGCTGAGATGCTTGATGATCGGAGTTTTGATAATGAGTTACATATTCCCTCTCACCGGAGCGGCGGTTTCGACAGAGGCTCAGGAGTTGGGAGCGCCCCCGATAATCTTGAAAGCCGTATCGGAAAGTCTGACCGGCCAGACGGTTTATTCTCTGGCGGTTGATAAGAGCGGCGCGCTTTATGCCGCCGCAGCCGAAGGGATATTCAAGAGCGAAGATGAAGGCGGGAAGTGGTTGAAGCTTTCCTCGCCTCAGTCAACCGTCGCGCTCGAATCGCTGGCCGTCGATCCGAATGCGCCTTCCGTTCTTTATGCCGGGACGGGCGAAGACACAGGCGGTCTGTTCAAGAGCACGGACGGCGGAGAGACCTGGGTTGACATCGCTGCTGCCTTGCCCGATCAATTCGTCACTTCCCTGACGGCCGCACCCGCAGACCCGACCGCGATTTACGCGGGCACGGCTTCGGGTGGCATCTACAGGAGCGACGATGCGGGAGCCACATGGAATGCCCTGAGTTTCAATGCGGGCGCGACCGATGTCAGAGGCATTGTGGCGGACCCCGTGAACCCGAATTCCATTTATGCGATAACGAAACATTCGGGCGCATACAGAAGCGCGGACGGCGGAGAGAACTGGACCGTTTTGAACGAGCCGGTGAGCGGAAACAGTATCTCTTCGCTCGCGATCTATCCCGCAAGACCGGCCACCATTTATATCGGCCTCGCCAGAGGCAATGGGATATATGCGAGCGATGATGGCGGAGAGAGTTGGAACCCTGTCAGCGCGGAGCCGCGTGACGTTTCCATCAGCGCGCTAGCGATAGCGCCCGCAGGCGATGCGCTTTATGCGGCCACGCCCGACGGGGTACTCAAAATGTCCACAGGCAAATCGCAGGACGATCAGCAGAACATAGTAACCGCTCCCTCCGCCTGCGTCACCATGCAGATCAGCAGCGGGCAGACCATAAGCGGGTCGCTGACCTCTGATGATTGCACATCGCTCACCCGCGCAAATCGCTTTGCGGATCGTTTCGTCTTCAACGGAACTGCCGGGCAGCGCGCCGATATACTCATCACTGCCGCCAATTATGACAGCTTTTTGATTCTGTACGGGCCTACCGGCAACGTCCTCGCTCAAGCCGATAACAGCGGGCAAGGTGGCGAATGGATTTCGGTGACGCTGACGGTCGGCGGCACGCACACGATTGAAGTGACTTCGGATTCCAGCCGGGTTCTCGGCAACTATACAGAGAGCTTAAGAGGGTCGTG
>JAKEHD010000145.1 GCA_022615215.1 Blastocatellia bacterium | reverse complement strand
GCGCGCGGATCATCAAGCCTTCGGTGGTCGTGACGATCAACTTGCCTTCCTGATAGGCGAAGCAGAACTGCTGTTTCAGATTGCCGTTATCGGTGGTGACATCGCGCGCATAATAAGACGCGCCTGCGGCAGAGCGTTCCTGAAATTGCGGCGCTTGCTTGAACATCGTGGTCGCGATGGCCTGCGCGCGCCCGACCTCGGTAACAAATACCAGTTCGAGATTGCCTATGTCATAGATCGCAATGGCCGAAGCCCCGCCCGCAAGTTCAGCCAATCGGTCTTCGCCCAGCCCGAAGCCTATGGCGTTTTCGAAATCTTTCCTGCGGTCCTGGAATTTCAGGTAGACGCGCGACTCTGAAAACACGGTGAAGCTCTGGCTTTTGTAGAACTGATCTCGAACAGGCGAGGCGAGCCACATGCGCATCAACTGTCCGAGGTTGTTCGCCTGAACGTAGACGAGCGCGCCGCGCGGGACCACTCCCGAAAGCCTCATCTGCTCTGAGAGAGGGCGCGCCTGTTGACCATCCGATTTATACGACAGCGTGACGAGCGCCACCGCGATCAAAAGAAAAAGTCTGCTTATTTTCATCAAAAACCTTTCGATAAAGACGCGGAGACCGCTTCCTTTAGGGAGCGGAGGAGCGCCAGCTTAGATAACAAACAAATCTACAATCAGACGGCTTCGCAAGTTGAGTCAATCGCTTTCCGTCTTCAAGCGAATGCAAGCTTATTCTCTCTTTCAGCATCCCTCCCACATAACAGAACCCATACTTTTCGTGCTTCACCAGTGAGCCTCGTTTGAATCCGTTTGATCGAGTTCCACCATACCGCTTTCTTACTCCTCCCTTCTCTGGTTGCAAGCGATGTAATTGCCTGCGATGCAAACGGATTGGTGAAAGCAAAGTAAGAGATTTGTTATCTGGAACAAAACCGCCAACCATATTGGCGGCTATAGAGAAGGCATCTACACAATGTGCGTGCCAATCACTGGCGGTCTTTTTGCCTATCTTCTTCAAGCCATGCAAACTGCGGAGTTCCTTCGTCTCCCAACCTTGCCTCAGTTCTACAGAGCCAAGTTTTTCTAGTTGCTCATAAAACCAGAGTTTTCCCACTTCAAGTGGAGAGAAAGAACCGTCCCAGGCCCGCTTGCCCGTAGTCTTCGCTTTTATGTCTTCAACTACAAACACCGAGATAGGATATAGTTTTGACAGCCACTTGCAGATTCTCAGTTTCCAATCCCACCTAGCCTTCGTAGAAGGTGGAATACCGCCTCTCGCTCTATTCTTTCGATTCTTTCTGCAAGGAGTCTTGCGAAAGCGTCTGCCTCTTCGCATTTCTCGCCTTGTCGTTACAGCATCTTTGACGTGTGCTACCGACTCAGCCTGTATGTTGATAAAAGTATGCTTCTCGGATTTAACAACGATGCCTTCCTTCTTTGAGCCTGGGTCTATACCACAGGCTATGGGTTGAGTCTCTCCATCTTCGCGCTCAGTGAGTTGAATGAAAAATAGCCCTTTGGAGCGACGAGCGATGGCTTTAGCTTTCCTTAGCAACTCTCTCGCTCTTGCCGGATGGCACGGCATCAGTGGCTTACCAGATTTGCTTACTACAGGAACATACTGCATAAGAGTTACCTCTTTCACGCCTTGCGGCGGTTGGACATCCTTCGAGACTGACCGGCAGAGGGAAGCGAGACTAGGATTGCATCCCGCATGTCTTTTCTGCTGCCACGCAGAGCCGGTTCAGTTGGATTCAAACGACCACTTAAGATGATCTCTCCTACTCTAGTCTCCCAGTTACCCTTGCCGGGTTCGCGTTGGCGTGCGCTACTACCAAGCAAGCCGCCTCCTTCAGGGGGCGGTAGTTGACAGCGTTGATCTCACATGTGAGGGAAGCGATGAACGATGAATATAAAGAGTCCGGTCGATTCATCATTCATCATTCATCATTCATCATTTCTCTTATCTATCTCCCAACACGCGCGCGGCGTAGATCGACGCGGTCGTGTTCGATCTATCGACGCGCAAAAGGGATGCGACTCTCGATTGCCGCGCCTGTTGCGCCGCAAGTATTTCTGCCAGTCGGCGCTCGATGGCGGTCTTCTCCTCGGGTTGCGTGGCCTCGGCGGCGCGCAATCTCTCCAACGCCAGCGCCCTGTCGTATTGCTCTAGCCCCGCCGCCGCTTCCGCAAGGCTCGCGAGTACCTCTCGCGGAACTCGTCCTGTGGCCGATGTGTTCGATTCGGCCAGCGTCCTGACTCCTTCGCTCCTCGCTCTGCTGATTTCAAGCGATGGCTCGAAGGCCACAGGCCCAGGCGCTTCGGGCGGCTCGCTCACTCCATTCAAAGCGTTCCTGACGGCAGTGCTTATCACGCCGCCGGGCGCGTCGCCTTCGGCCAGGCGAATCGCAGTCAGGTTGCGCCCCGCTCGCCCGTAGAGCGCGATCAATTGCGCTTGAGGTCCGGGCGCGCGGAAGGCTATCGCGCCCGTGATTTTTCCGTCAGCGTCGAGGTATACGGCCCGCTCGAATCGGGCTATGGCTTCCGCCTCGCGCCCTGCCTGGAGTTCTATAAGTCCCAGCTTCATCTCGGCCACGGCCGCGAGCGGTCCCGCGTTTATCGCTGTGAGTCGCCCGCGCGCTTCATCGGTCTGCCCTGTGGCTTCGGCTATCGCCGCTCGCGCAAGCTGCACTCCTGCAAGAGCGAACTCGTTGCCGCCCTGCGCCGCTAGTTGATCTAAAAGCGTAGCTGCTCGCGCAGCCTGCGCCTGGTCAGCCCTCGCAATCTCGCCTATCACCTCGGCCGCCTGTGCGCGCACGCTGTTCGGAGTGGTCCGTTCGCCTATGATCGCCACTATGCGATCTATCGCTTCGGCGTTTCGACCCGCCGCCCGCACGACGCGAGCGAGTTCGAGTTTGTTAGCCGCGTCGTCGGGCCTTGCGCGAGCGATCTGTTCGCGGAAAGAGATCGCATCAGCGTAGTTGCCTGTCCGCGCGGCAGTCTCAGCCGCAAGGTACAATGCCTTGAGATTGTCGGTCGAACGCTCGACGAGCATACGGAGCAATCGGGAGGCTTCGTCCGCGCGCCCGCGACGCGCTTCGATTTCGGCAAGCCCCGCAAGACTTGCGTCATCTGAAAACCGAGACCTCGCCGCCGCCCTGTAAGCGTCATAAAGCAGCGAGTCTGCCTCCGCTTCCTTGCCCTCCGCCGTAAGCAATGCGTAAGCCTTCAAACATCGCTCGTGCAGAGAGGCAGAAGGCGCAACCGTCTCCTGCGCACCGCTTGAGGAAAAAAGTCTTCCTTCTGTGCCTCCGGTCGCATCATTTTCGAGTCCGCAATAGCGCCTGAGTTCTGCGACCGCTTTCGTCGCATCATTGCCACGCAATTCTACGAGCGATGAAGCGAGCGGCACCCACTCGTAGCGAGTCGCGCTCTCCGCGCTCGCGCGTTCGGTCAATGCGCGGGCAAGCTCGGTCTGTTCCTGCTTGATCGTGCTGATGAGCAAACGCGCTTCGTCGAGCGAACCTTCGCGGATCAGGTGATCGAGGAAGCGGCGACGCCAGTAACTCAGGTCTTGCGCCGGGTAAACATAATCCGACCCGGTCCAGTAGCCGTTTTCGTATTCGGGCAGGCCGAAGACGGCAGCGGCCACATCGCTCAATCTTTTGTGTACTACTCGATATATCCCTGAAAGCTGAGTAGCGGGCAGAAGGTTTTCTGTTATCAGCAAACGGCCCACTCGCGTGTCGGCAGGCGCGCGGTTTATCAAGCCCTGGAAGAACGTCCCCATTTGATTTGCAAGCTGCGGATCCCGACCGGCGCGGCGGGCCAGGTCGCGCATGAGCGGGCCGAGCGAATCCATGTACTCGTTTGCGCTCTCGCCGCGAAAATGGCGATTGATGTAAGCGACCATGAACTCTTCAAGGCGCGGAAGCGCTTCGCTGAGAAAGCCGTTATCGGCCATCACTCTCAAATAACTCTGAGCGTCACTCACGTTTGCGCGCCCCTCTATTAATTTCGCCCAGGCGTCGAGCGCGCCCTGACGGTCTCCGCGAGCGAGAGCCACCGCGCCGCGCACAAGGTCTATGTCTTTACGGGCGGGCGCAAGCTCCGCTGCAAGCTCGGTGTGCGCGCCCGCCTTCGCCGCATCCTTGCGGTCGAGATAGTATGCCGCGAGTTCCAATTGCGCCCGCGCGTTCGACGGATGGCGCTCGATCTCCGCAGTCACGAAGTCGAGGCTGTCACTCTCGCGCGAGGGCACAAGCCCCATCCAGAAGCCGTAGTTGCGCGCCGCGATGAACCAGTCTGTTCCGAGCAGCGTGCGCGCCGGATCGACCTTGCGACCGAGCATCTCGCCTATGGGCCTTATGTCTAGCGCGGCGCGGAAGAAGGCTTCGTTCTCCACCGAGGTGTCTTTCAGGAAGAGTCCCACCTCGCCGCTGCGCGACCCCGTCCATGCGGGCGTCTGCCTCGCGTTCGCAATCGCCGCGCGCGCAAGATCTTTCTCTCCCTTATCGATCAGGAAGTTTATGAGTTGCAGTTGATGAGGGCTGTAAGACGAGGCGAGTCGCACGAGCTCGTCTCGCATCCCAGATGAATGGAGCAATGAAAGGTAACGCTCGACTGAGTCCCTGTCGCCTGTGGCAAGGTCTCCGCTCGCCGTCCGGTAAGCCGAGCGCAGCCATTCGAGTTCGCGCGCGCGGTCTCCGCCGAGGCGATACTCTGTGGCTATCTGATTCATGTAATCGAATCGGTCTTTGTAGCGGTCGAGCGCGTACTGATTTGCGAGCGCACGGGCAGCGCGAGTGAACGCCGCGCGGCTGTTATAGAAAGCCACGAGCGCGCGAAGCTCGTTGTAACAACTGGTGTCTTCCGGTCTCGTCCGCGCAGCGAACGCCGCGTCTTTGATCTTTATGTAAATCCGCTCTTCGACCTCGACAAGGCGCGCGCCGCGAGCTATGCCGAGATAACGCAGTAATTGCTCACGATCATTGTAAGTCGTGAGGTTCGCGGTGGCCGATTGCAGGGCGGAAGCGAGCGCGGTGGTTTCCGCCGCGCTCGCCGTTTCGATCACGCCGCTCCCGAAATCCGACCTCACGCTTGAGTCAATGCCTGACACTATGGACCCGGCTTTGTAGCCGTCTGTGTCGCGGGAGTTGGCGGCGATGGCTGCGTATTGCGCGCGCAGGCGTTCGATCTTATTGAAAGCCGCGCTCGCAGGTTCCGCTCGCACGAGCGCGCGTATGTAAGCGGGCGCGGCCCCGTAGTCGACGTATTCGTCTTTGAGCGTCCGGGGAAGGCGCGCGAAGGTCTCTTCGTATATGCGCGAGGCTTCCCGATGCAATCCCCACGAAGCGAGTTGAGAGGCGGCCTGGAAATGGTCCTGCGCCTTTGCGTCCTTCTTTGCGGCGAGCGCCTGAAGGACGGTTTGCGCCGCCTCGTCGCGTTTCCCCTGTTGCACCTGAATGCGCGCAACCTCTATCAGCCATTGAGGGTCGCGCCCCGCAAGCGCCCACCCTTCGCGCAGAACCGTCATGGCCTCATCATAGCGACGCTGCCTTGCAAGCGAAGATGCGAGCGCGAATCTCAGATCAGCACGCTGAGGCTCGTTTGCAACGGCCGCGCGATATTGATCCGACGCGCCCGCGAGATCCCCGCGCCGCTCGTTTATGCGTCCGAGCACGAGTTGCCAGCGATAATTCTTGAACGCATCTTTGGTGAGCTTCTGATAGTAGGCGGTCAGGCGTTCTGTGAGATCGTGTGCTTCCGCATATTCGATGGCTACGGCCAGGCGGTCTGCGTCTTCGGGATAAGCGTTGATGATCTCTATGTGCTGGTCGAGCGCCTCCTGGTATTTGCCCAACTGGTCGAGCGTGCGAATCATCCCCCCGCGAAGCTCGACTATTCGCGCGCGCGCGTCTTCGACGTTCAGGCCCGCCTCTCGAACGTCAGTGAAAGCCTCGCGGTAGAGCGCGGCGAGTTCTTCCAACTTGTTTTCCGCTCCGAGCGCGCGAGCGAGTTCTCCGAACACTTCGGTGTCCGAACGATCCTCCGCGTAGTAAGCGCGCAGTGTCGCTTCGGCATCAGCGAGGCGACCGGCATCCGTCTGCCGCCTTGCGAGTTGAAGCGTAAGCGTCCGGCGATTCGGGCCGCGCGCGCGCGCAAGCGTGTTTTTATAAAGGTTGAGCGCGCGGTCAGTGAGTTCCGCGCGCCAGTAGAATTGCGCGGACTCTTCGATGACTCCGACGTTGGTCGGGTATTCATTCACGAGACGGTCTATGACCGCGATTGCGGCGTCCCTCTGCCCGTTGCGTTCGAGGAAGGAAGCGAGTTGCAGGCGATACTGTATGGCTTCGCGCTCGTCGCGCGCCACGCTTGCGAGCCGCGTGATGACCTGTCGCTCGTCTTCGGGCCTGAGTATTGCGCGAAACAGATCGCGCACCGATTCGAGGAATGCCACGTTGTTCGAGCTATCGACTTCGGTGCGAAGCAATGAGAGCGCATCGGCTTGCAGATTGCGTTCGGCAAGATAATTCGCGTAACCGATCACGAGTTGCCACTCGTCGGGACGAGCGGCGCGAGCGGTGCGGTAAGCGACGGCTATCTTTTCAGCAAGCCCCGCGCGCCGCGCAAGCTGCGCCAGTCGCTTGGCAACGATGTCTCGACCGTCGCCCGGTTCGGGCAGGACTTTGACGTACTCGGCTATGGCGGAATCGATGTCGCCTTTTGCTTCGAAGACCGCGCCCATTCGATATGCGTAAATCGCGGGGTCGCCCGTCACCTCGCGCAGTTTTTTGAACACATCGATGGATTGATCGAACTGATAGTAATCCCAGAAGACCGTCGCCACTTCGAGATAAGTTTCTCGGTCGCCGGGTTCGAGTTCTACGAGCCGGTTCCATTGCTCGGCCGCGCGGTTGAAATCGCCAAGCTGGGCCAGTATCTCGCCCGCCTTGATGCGATAAGAATGATCCGAGGGAAATATACCGGCCATCTGAACGCATGCGGCGGCCGACTCTTCATAGAATTTGTCTTCCCTGTGGCCGAACGAGCGCGTCAGGTCCACGAGTCGGTCTGAGTATTGCGCCTCGCCCGGATAGAGCGATGCAAGACGGCGATAAGCCTCTATCGCTTCGTCGTGGTGCGACAGCCAAACGCTCGCGTCAGCCGCAAAGACCTTGTATGCGAATCCCGCGCTCGTGTCGGCTGCGCCCCTCGTCTTCGCCTGAGTGTAGCGGTCGCGCAATTGATTCTGCCGCGAGAGCCACGCGAGATATGGCTCGCGTATCGAACGGTCGGCGAAGTAATACTGCGAAGACAGCCTCTCCCATCCTGGCAGGTCGTGTTTCCCCAGGTAAGTGAGCATGCCGCGCACGAAGAAGAGATTGCGCGGGAATCGTTGATGCGAGTAGCTGTATAGATCGAAGGCCAATCGCTCGTCCCAGTTCAACTGGTCGCCCGCTGCGGTCGCGCCGTAACCTGCGAAGCGGTAGAGGTATTCGGTTATCTCTTCTTCGTCGAATATGTTTATCAACTGGCGCGAGTAGTTGTTGAGTTCACGCCCGCGTTTCTGGCGCACGTACCAGCGCGCGAGCCTGTGATACCAGGTGTTCGAATCGAACTGGCGAATGGCCGAATCATAAGCCCTCAACTGCTCGCCCACGAGTTGCGCCTGTCCGAGCCAGCGCAGGAATCTTTCGTAGAGTCCTTCTTCTCGCGGGTGTTTTTTTATCTCGGCCCAGAAGAAGGCAACCGTCTCGGTCTTCTTGTCCTCTGCGGCAAGCGAAGAGACGTAGCGTTCGAGCACGCTGCTATAGGTCGGGGCGTTTTCACTCCGCGTTCCGCTGTCCTGCTGATAATAAGATTCGTCATCGCTCTCGTCCGTATAGCTATCGCTGTAGATGTCAGGAGAGTCGCTCTCATCGGTCGGGTCATAAGTGTCGCTGTAGGCTTCGATGTTATACCTTATGCGATCTATCAATTGATCTACTTGAGGCGAGACGCCGTAGCTCCATCTTTTCGGCGAAGCGTGTACGAGCGGCATGCCTTTAGGCCGATTGCGGGCGAGGCGGTCGAGCAATCCCGCGAGTTGAGCGCGTTCGTTCGCGCGGTCTTTGAGTGCGACGTAAGAGTCGGCCATTCGCAGAGTCACATCCGTATAACGGGGTGAATTCGGATAGCGTTGTTGAAACTCGCGGCCCGCCTGAATTGCAAGACTGTGCTCGCCCAGCGAAGAGAATATATTGACTACACCGATGTACATATCGGCGAGGCGCTGCGACTGCGCATATTCCTGTTTGAAGGCTGTGAATATGCGATGAGCGAATGCGCGATTGAAATAACCGGCGGCGGCCTTCTCCTGCGAGGCGAACTCCTGCGCAGGACTTGTGCCCGAAAGTATGAGCGAGAGCACGCCGTTCATGAATCCGGGATGCTGGTCGACCTCTGCCACATCTTTGTAGAAAGAAAGATCGCCCGCGCCAAGACGTGTGGGCGTGCCTGCCGCGTCCATCATCACGTTGAAGAGGCGATGGAGGGCTTCTTCGCGGGTGTTGCTGCCCGCTTGAAGACCGCCTACGAGGTAGAGCGTGTATAGATAGCGCGATGCCTGATCGAAGTGGCCTATCGAGGTGAACATCCCGGCCGCGGTTTCAAGCTCGGTCGCGGTCCATCGGGAAGCGGCCACAGGCTGAGGCTGATTGTCTGTCGCGGTAGAAGTGGCGCTGCCTGCGCGACAGGCTTCGAGGTCCGAGAGCAACTCGGCCGCCTGTTGATAGTTGCCTTCATAAGCATAGATTCTGAACAACCGGGCGACGGGTTGAAGATCAGTGGTCCCCTTCTGCACGGTCTCTTGAAGCGAGCGGCGGACTATGCGATAGCGGCCGAAGCGGCGCAGGAGGTCGTAGTAGTCTGCCGTGACCGCGTGAGGCCAGTTGGGGTCGAAAGCGGAAGAGTAAATCTCTTCTGCGGCGCGGCGATCATTGAGCGTTTCGAGTACACGCGCGCGCGATTTGAGGAAGTAAGCAAGCTCTGACGGAAAACGAGGTTGATAGGAAGCGAGCGCCGCGAGGGCTTCGTTGTTTCGCTTGGCGAACAGAAGCTCCTGAACATAATCCTTGACCGGCTGGACATTGGACGGGTCGGCGGCCAGGAGTTCGGCGAAGAAATCGGCCGGGTTGAACTCAGTGAGCGCATGCGAGCGCACGAGGCGGGCGGCGTTTTTGTAAATAACAGCGCGTTCGACTACGGGAACCGCCTGGGCCAGTTCCCTGAGCGTGCGGACTTCATCGCCGTAACGCGCGCGTTTGTGATAAAAGCTCGCAAGCCTGCGCAGAGCATCGGGCGAGCGGCCTTTCAATTCGGCGTACCGGACCATCTCGGAAGCGGCCTTGTCGAACTGTCCCACGCGCTCGGAGAGTCGCGCGGCGTGGAGTCGGAGGCGCGCGTCTTTCGGGTACTGAGCCGCGAGCGCGCTCACTCGCTCAAGGGCGTCGGAGTAAGGGCGCTGTGACGAAGCGCTCACGCCGAAGAAATCCTCGTTCGTGTAGAGCGCGGCGTCGACCGAGGCTTGAGGCGCGCGGTTCGGGTCGGCTGCCCTGATGGGTCTCGTTTGAGCGCCCCTTTGCGGCGTCCTCTGACCCGCAGCGCGTTGCGAGCGCGACGACCTCTGAGTTGAAAGAATTATTCCCTGCGACGCCTTCTCGGCGGCCACATAAGTGGCGATTGAGATAGAAGCGAGCGAGAACGTGATCGCTATGGCTAAATAGATTCGTCTGCGCATATCAAAACCTTTGACGGTGAACATGTAGGGGCGGTCCTCTGTGGCCGCCCCTCATCGGCTATCAGAACATCATTGGCTATTGAGGATTGAGGGGCGGGCAGAGACGCCCGCCCCTACATGTATCCCCCTAGCCCGGCCTTTTCCTTATTATGCTGATGGCCATAACTGCCATGACGACGCCGACTATGCCCCCTGTCACAGCAACGTTTGACTTGCCCATGAGCAATTGCTGAATGACGGTGACGACGACGGCAGTAACGATGGCGACGAGTAACACGAGAGCGACAATCTTACCTGTTATCTTTCGACTCTGAGAATCGGTCATTATCCTCTCCTTAGCCGTAAATATCGGTCTCAACGGTTGTGGTTTTATCAGCCACCATCCAAAAATTCCTGTTTCATCTCTTCAAGTGTCAACTTCCTGCCTGTTTTGAATTCTTCCCTGGCCTTGTCGATGATCTCCATGAATTCCGGATTGGCGCTCAACGATAATAACTCTTCAACTTGCTCATCAACTTCATTCATAAACCTATCCATTGCCCATCACCTCGATGGTCACTTCGGTCGCGCTCGAATTGTGCGCGAAGTCTTCGGCGGTTATCTGAATCGTGTATGTGCCCGAAGGCAGCCCGGCAGGTATCCTCAGATGCCCGATGTTCGCTTTCGCTTTGTCGTCCCACACCACAGGCACCGGCAGAGCGCCGAATATGCGCGCCGCTATCCTCCGGGTGTCGCTGTCTGCTCGAACCGTAATCAAGAGGTCTTCGCCCGCGCGAGCCGTCGCCTGACCGAGCGATGCGCGCAGACGAGGCGGGCGGCTGTCTATAACGAAGCTCTTCTCTTCCTGATAAGCGCGACCGAGTTTATCGACGAGCACGAGGCGGCAGAGGTAAACGCCGTCATTCATTCCATAAGGCGCGAGGAATCGCGTCTGCCATACGTCTTCGTCTGCGATGTAGACCATTCGCTTCGTCAATCCGAACGGGAAGATGGCAGTCACCTCTTTGATCGAACGATCCGCCCGGACTCGCAAAACCGGATCGCCCGGACGTATCACTCGCGGGCGGAGCAGCGAGCGTGGCGCGGCCAGAAACGATGTGTAAGGCGTCACGAATTTGTACTTCTTCGAGAGGGCTATGATCTCGTCTATCGCTTCGCGCGTCTCGCCCGAAAGCGCGATCTGTCTGAGGAGCGCGTCCACGCGTGCGCGCGCCCATAGTCGCGGAACGTGCGGGTGCGCGTTGTCTCGCTCAGGGAGTTCCACCTGCCGGGTCAGGTTCATCGCCCTCCCTGCGAGGTTGCCCGTCACCGTGAGCGCAGCCTGACCGGGCCGACGGTAGCGGCCTACGAATGAAAGCCGCGTGCCGTCATAAGCGGCCGTTTCGTAATCGGGATAGACCTGATAGAAGTTGTCTGCGATGGAGCTTCCTATCTTCAAAGAGTCAATCGGGTCTCGTCCGACTTTGCTCACGAAGGATTTCAATTTGAATTGCAGGTCGTCGGTCTCGCGCGTGAAATCGAAGTAGCCGCGAGATGCGCGGGCCAGCTCGCCGAGCAGTTGAATGTTGGTGTCCCCTCCTATGCCGAAGACATACAACCGCGCGCGCGTGCCCGAACTGTTAGCCCTCTGAAATCGCTCGATCACCGTGCGCGTGCGAGTCGTCGCAAGGGTGGTGTTGCCGTCGCTTATCATCACTATGGCGTTCTCTTTCCCGGAAGGCATGGCCCTTGATAAAGCGGCCGCCCGCTCAAGGGCCGAGCCGAGGTCGGTCCCTCCTGAAAGATACCCGGCTTTTATGAAAGCGAGCGCGCCCTCCACCTGATCCGAGGTCGCGCTGACGGGTTGCTCGCTGAAGACGGCCACATCGTCGTTGAACAACATCAGGTTGAAGGAGTCTTGCGGCAGGAGCGAGCGCAGCAATCCTTCGACGGCTTCGTAAGCGCGGTCGAGTTTCTCCCATTGCATGGAGAGCGAAGTGTCGAGCATCACTAGCACAGACCGCGCGGGCGGAGGCTCGGTGTCTCCGGGAGCGCGCCCGGCTTCGTTGAAGAGCGCGGCGGCTTCGAAATAACCGTCAGGCTCGCGTTCGGCAAGTCGCGGGTCGCGCAATTCGTCCGCCGTTATGCGCTCAGGCGCGCGATAGGCCAGAAACTCCACCGCCGAGCGCGGAACCGCCAGCCCATAACTGAAAGCGAAGTCCTCCGTGAGGTCTATGTTCGACGCTTCGAAGGTCGCCGATTTGTAAGTGGGCGTGTTCTCTATGAAGTTGAGCCGATAGCTTTGACCTCGAATGCTCAGGTCAGTCATCGAGAAGCGGCTCACCATCTGCAAACGGATTTCCAGGTGGCCTACCTTCTGAGTGCCGTACTCGCTCGGCTTGAACGGGAACGAAAAATAGGATTCGAGATTTTCAACCCTGAGCAGTTCTGTGTATTCAAGCTCAAGTCGTTTAGTGCCATAGGCCGGAATGGGTGTGATCTGAACGGTGAAGGCGGTGCTTGCGGAGTCTTCGTCTTCCTGACTGAGAAGGCCGGGGTCTATGGCTTGCAGGGCGAGGTCTTCGTATATCTCCTGGGCGCGGCGCTTCTCAAGTATCACGCCCGGTATTCGCACATCTCCGTCCCACACGGCGAAGTCTGATATAGAAGCTGTCGTCGGGATCAAAAAGACGTAGCGGCCCTCCTGCACGCGCTCGGTGCGATTGCCGAATATCTGGACCACGCGCACGCGGGCGAACTGATTGTCAATCGTCACGTGGACCGACATCTCGTCGAGCGCAAGCACCGCAGGGTCGGGACGCTCGGCGCTCGCAGGAATGAGCACGCCCGATTGCGCGCGAGCGACAGCAGGAATAAATAAAAGCAGCGCGAGCCAGACATAGCGGCGTGCGATAGACCATATCGTAATTCTCATAATCAATCCCATTCCAGTGGTCAGTGGTCGAGCGTAGTCGCTCTATGTTGCGCTTCTTGACCACAGATAACACATAAAGATTTCTTTCTTGATTTCTCAGATATTCTCAAAGGGTATTACTCTAT
>JAKEHD010000761.1 GCA_022615215.1 Blastocatellia bacterium | reverse complement strand
TTTCAGTAATTTCAAAATACTATGCTAATAACTTGGGTTAAAATGGTTACATAATTTACAAAACCAATATCTTGACCAAATTGAATGCTTGCCCTGATAGCTGATAGCTGACGGCTGATAGCTTACGGCTGACGGCTGACGGAATCCTATCAGCCTATTCCGGCTTTGCGGAGCGCATGAAGGGAGCGTTGCAATATCTCTGTGTCAGGCTCCTCTTCGGTGGGCAGGTAAGGGACCGCAGGGGCAAGTATGCGTGACGCCCAGTGGCTATCGACGAGTCGGCTCTCCTCCTGCATCGCGGCGGCGTATTTGTACTGATGATTCTCCGTCGCTTTGTAAAAGAGAGACCTGCGAAGACCCTTCAGGTAGAGAGAAGCCATCTTCGAATCGCGATCTAAAAGTGACCTCGCCCCGCCCGGCGTGGGGCGTTTGAATAGTTTGCTCAGGTCAGAGACCTCCGTATGCGTCGAGTTTCCGAGCACATCTATGCCCGGACTCTCCATCGAGAGACCCGCGAACTCGATCAAGTCTTGCTGCAAGGGAGGAAGCCACCCGGCAGCCTGAAGGATTATCAGCCGTTTGGCCTCGTCGCTTTTGGCCGTGCGGTACGCATAACCGAGCGAGTTGATCACGGTCACTGCATGCACGGGCAGTAGCGCCGCGCGTTCGGTTGCGGGCGTCGATTTTGTGCGGCGTAAAAACAATTCGGAGGCGAGTAGGCGCAGCCCATCCCAAACGGTCGCCGGTCCAAGTCCCGATTTGAATGCGGAAGCCACAACCTCCTGAGACTCTTTCCAACTCGAACCGCGCAACTGCTTGAGCAGACCCTCGCTCTCTTTCGCGTCTTCTTTACCCGTCATCCAGCCTTTCGGAAAGGACGGCGCTAATACGCGGCTATGGTGGTAGGCTTCCATCCTTGTTCCATCCGACTGCTTGTTCAGAAGGCCGTTGACCAGCGAGCGCAGGGCGGTTTCTGCGTAGCGCCATCCGATTCGCCTGAGCGTGCGTTCGACGTGGGCCGCATAAATTATTTTGTGGCCTATGCTGACATAAGAGCGCGCCGCAAGGGGCCAGAGTATTTCGAAGAGCGATTCGTGTCGGTGATGTGCGATGAGACCCGTTATCGCGCGGTCGGCGCGCTCATCGTCCCAGGCTTCCATAGCGGCCAGGAATTCGCGCCGCGCTTCGGCCTCGCTTGCAAAAGAGACTTCCGGTCGCGCAGGCATAACCCAATCGCCTTCGCTGCGGTCTCGCTCCTGCGAACGTTTGAACTCGTTGAGATTGAAGAGGGCTGCAAGCAGGGCTTCACGGGCGGGCGCTTCTTCGGCGAGTTGAAAAGCCGACTCCACCATCATAACGGCGTGGAGTTTTCCCCCGACATGTCGCGGGCGAATATCTTCGACCCCGGCCACGAACGCGGCCCCTAACAGAGTTTTGTAATCCGCGCCCGCGCGTATGGCATCGGCAGCCAGGTCGAATATTTTTTCATGAGGCGTCTTGCGCAAGCGCCCGGCCAGTTCTGTGAGAGCGTCACCCATGGATTCAGAGATCGCGCCCTCACACCATCGGTGCGTGAGAAGGCCCGCCGCTCCAAATCCCATCCGAGCCAGCGCGTTGCGTCGGGTTATTACCTTCACGGCTTGTGCCTCCCTGTCTGTTGAAGCCGCTCGCTATTGGGCATCGGGCACGCGCCCGCGGCTTACGAATACCTTGTTTACGATCTTCCACTCACCGTTGATCTTGTATAGAGACAGCAGATCGACATAGATCGTGCCCCGGTATAACATCTCGACTTTTGCTACGGCCATCTTATCATCCACGAGGTCGAGCGAGAGTATCTTGCCCCATGACTTTTCGGGCGGCCTTGAGGTCCATCCCTTGATGGCGTCCGTGATGGGCACTATCCTCACCATCTCTTTTCCCGATTGATCTTTGGTCACATATTTCATATGCGCGTTCGCCACGTCGAAGGCTTTCTCGAAATAATGCGCCTCTGACGTTGCCGCGCCCTTGAAATACAACTCCACAACGTCTCTTATCTCTTTATCATCATTGCTCGCGCCGACGGCGGCAAAGGCGATGAGGCTCGCGCCGATCACGAGCGCGCAAACAAAGGCGGTCAGCGTCCTCTTCATGATTTCCTCCTGTCACCTGCAAAGGTTCGCATCGCGCTCGATACGTCGAGGTGATGCGCTTCAACTTTAATCTTTAGGCCGAACTGTGAAAAGGAGTTTTACGCCAACTGCCCGCACAGGCGGGCGAACTGGTCTGAAAAGCTGGCCGGGCGTCAAAAGGAATCACTCATAATATTCCGACCACGGATTTCGGCCACAGAAACACACAGAAACACACAGACCAGAAATCCTGTAGAGGGCTTCTGCCTTCCACTGTGCGATTCTGTGTGATTGCGGTGGCCGCGTAAGAAAGAAATCTTTCAGCGCGAGTTTCCGAGAAGCGATCGAAGTCTGTCTCGATAACCGCGCCCCGATTTCAATCGCGTGCCGTTTTTGAGAACCACTTCGTACTCACCGTGAAAGAGCATGTGCATCTCCTTTATGCGCGAGACGTGTACTATGGCCGAGCGATGTATGCGCGCGAATCTCTCAGGGTCCAGCCTCGACTCCAGAGAGTTCATCGTTTCGTGCAACATGTGCGACAGAGCGCCCGCGTGCAATCGCACATAATTACTCGCCGCCTCTATCCAGTCCAATTGCTCGACCTCAAGAAAGAATATGCTCCCTGAAGATTTGATCGCTATCCGCTCAAGGTATTTCGGGCGCTCCTTGATCTCTTCGATCAGGGCAGTGAGCCGCCTGTCTATATTTTCTATTCTCCCGCCCTGCAATTGCGCCCTCGCCCGCTGCAATGCCTGATCGAAACGGTCTCCGTTCACGGGCTTCAGCAAGTAATCGACGGCGTGCGCATCGAAGGCATGAAGCGCGTATTGATCGTAAGCCGTCACGAAGACGACAGCGGGCATGCGGTCTGTGCCCACTCTTTCAACCACGTCGAAGCCGCTCAGTTCAGGCATCTGCACGTCGAGGAAGACCAGATCCGGCGCTTGCTGCTCGATGGCGCGCACAGCTTCGAGGCCGTTTCCGCACTCGCCGATTATTTCAAACCCGGCCGCGCGTTCGAGTTGCATGCGAACGCCTTCGCGGGCTATCGGCTCGTCGTCTACTATCAGTGTGCGTATCGGTTCCATATCTCTCATTCTCCGGCAATGAGGGCAGCGCCCGCGCGCAGAGGTATGGCCAGAGTCACCATAAAGCCGCCGCCTTCGG
>JAKEHD010000144.1 GCA_022615215.1 Blastocatellia bacterium | reverse complement strand
CTCTCTTATCCGGCATATCTGGATTTTCGCGACCGCAATCGCGCATTCGAGGGCCTGGCCGCCAATGACACGCTCGGTCGCAAGATCAGGCTTGCGCATCGCGAAGCGATAGAGATGATCGACGGTGAGGGAGTGTCGGACAACTATTTTTCGGTCCTCGGCGTAGGGATGCGAGCGGGGCGTTACTTCAGGGCCGATGAGAGCCAAACGTCCGGCTCTCAGCCTGTGGCAGTCATCAGCTACAACCTCTGGCAACGCGCGTTCGACGGTCAGGCAAACGTTTTGGGCCGGACTGTAAGCTTGAACGGCCAGCCCTTCACCATCATAGGCATCGCCCCGCGCGGCTTTCATGGGACGAGGCTCAACGGCAATGTCGATGTCTGGTTCCCTTTGACCCTGCACCCGCTTGTTGCTACCGCAGGGGAAAGCGGCCCGTCGCTTCAGGACCGTGACAGCCAGTGGATTCGCATAACGGGCCGGTTAAAGCAGAACACAACCGCCGAGCAGGCGCTCGCCGAGTTGCGCTCCATCGGCCGCCAACTCGAAGTCGAATTTCCGAACACCGATAAATGGGAATTCGAGGCGCTCGCCCCGGCTGCGTCTCTCGTAGTGGGCGACAGACTCGATGACCTGAATCGTTTCGTGTGGATGCTCGTGGGCGTTGTGGGTTTCGCATTGCTGATAGCCTGCGCCAATGTCGCAAACCTGCTGCTTGCGCGAAGCGAGGCCCGTCGCAAGGAGATAGGCGTGCGAATGGCTTTGGGCGCAGGCAGGTTCCGACTCGTGCGACAACTCTTGACCGAGAGCCTGCTTCTGTCATTGCTCGGAGGCGTTGCAGGGTTGCTCGTGGCTATGTGGGCTATGGACCTTCTGCGCGCGTTCGAGTTGCCGGGACGTGTTCAGATCGAAGCATTGAGCCTTGAACTCGACCTGCAGGTGCTTGGCTTCTCACTCTTGCTCTCTGTATCGACGGGTGTGGTGTTCGGCATAGCGCCTGCGCTTGCGGCCTCGCGCCCTGACATAGTCGCTGTGTTGAAGGGCAGCGACTCAGGACGAGCGGCGGGCAAACAATGGCTTCGCGGCTCGTTCGTCATCGCGCAGATAGCCATCTCGCTCGTGTTGTTGATAGGCGGCGGACTGTTCGTAAAAAGCCTGCGCCAGGCGCTTGCCGTAGATACCGGCTTCGACGGCGGACCCGTAGCAATCGCATCGGTAGACCTCGGCGTGCAGGGATACAATCCGTCGCAGGCCGAGAATTTTTACGCGCAAACCCTTGAGCGGGTCCGCAGCCTGCCGGGAGTGACTTCGGCCAGTTGGGCGAGCTTCGTGCCCGTGCAGAGGCGCGCCTTTATGGAAGACTTCACGGTAGAAGGGTATCAGCCGCAGCCCGGCGAAGAGTCAAGCTTTTTTATGAACTTCGTCTCGACAGGCTATTTCCAGACCCTCGGCATTCCGCTCCTGCGAGGGCGCGATTTCAACGATCGGGACGTTGCGGGCTCGACGAGAGTGGCGATAGTCAATGAAGAGTTCGCGCGCCGCTACTTTTCGGGCGGCGACGCTATGGGCCGACGCATTCGGATAGGCACGGAGGGACCGTTTCTCGAAGTGATAGCCGTCGCCCGTGACAGCAAATACCGCAGCCTGGATGAAGAGGCTCTGCCTTACATCTACGCGCCGCTTGCGCAATACATAAGAGCGATGGGCCTCAGGGAAGTGAAACTGATTGCGCGCTCCGCGGGCGACCCCGTAGGATTGATCGCTCCTATGCGGCGAGCTATAGGAGAGAGCGATTCGCAGATAGCGGTATTTGGGGCCATGACCTGGCGAGACCATATAGGCGATCTGATGAGGACGCAAGAGATGGGGGCGACGCTGCTGGGATTTTTCAGCCTGATTGCGCTTGCGCTCACGGCGGTCGGCCTATACGGCGTCATGTCTTACTCCATAAGCCGCCGCACGCAGGAGATAGGCATTCGGCAGGCATTAGGCGCAGACCGATGGGACATCTTGAAACTCGTAGTGCGTCAGGGTCTCACGCTCACTGTGATAGGGGTAGTGATCGGATTGCTCGCGGCGCTCCTCTTGACACGCTTCCTGTCGAGCCTGCTGTTTGGCGTCGAGCCTGACGATGCGCTGACGTTTGCGGGCGTCTCTGCGCTGTTGATCGTCGTCGCTTTACTGGCTTGCTACGTGCCTGCGCGGCGGGCCGCTAAGGTCGATCCCATGGTGGCGCTCAGATACGAATAAATGATTTGTCCGTTGTCCGTTGTTCTCTGAGTCAAGGTCTCAGCAGAGAACGAAAATAACGACGGACCACGGACCACGTACAACCAAGACGACCTATGGATACTCTTTTACAAGAACTCAGATATGCCATTCGCTCCCTGGCAAAAAAGCCGGGACTCACCTTGATAATCGCGTTGACTATGGCGCTCGGCATAGGCGCTAACACTGCTGTCTTCAGCGTCGTCAACGCCTTTCTTCTGCGCCCGCTCCCGTATAAGGATTCAGACAGGCTTGTGAGAATACGGTCGGAATTCAACGGCAAAGAAGAGGGCGTGTCGTTTCTCGATTATCGGGACTGGCGCGAGCAGAGCCGCAGTTTCGAGGAGATGGTCTTTTTCAATGGTAGCTGGCTTCCGAATCTCAACCTCGACGCTGAAACGGAAACCCCTCAAGCGGTCCTCACGACCTGGAATCTTTTCGAAGTGCTGGGAGTGAAGCCTCTGATCGGGCGCTCCTTTTTAGCAGAAGACGATCTGCCGGCTTCGGAGAAGGTCGCGCTCATAAGTTATGGTTTGTGGCAGCGGCGCTTCGGTTCCGATCCGAACATTGCGGGTCGTGAGATGAGGATCGATTCAGTCGCCTACAAGATAATCGGAGTGATGCCGCCGGGCTTCAAATATCCTTCGCAATCAGAGCTATGGGTTCCGGCGGGTCGCTGGTTCGATCAACAGAATCGCGGAGTGCGAATAGACAAAGTGATCGCTCGACTCAAACCCGACGTGAGCATAGCTCAGGCGGAGTCTGAAATGTCTGCCGTCGCAAGGGGACTCGCGGAAAAACATCCCGACACCAACAAAGGCGTCGGCGCGACGCTCATCCCCGAACGCGAACTCTGGGTTGGAGACCTTCGCGCTTCGCTCCTATCGTTGTTTTGCGCGTGCGGGTTTGTGCTTTTGATCGCGTGCGCGAACGTGGCGAACCTCCTGCTTGCGCGTGCGGGAACGCGGCAGAAAGAGATGGCCATCCGTCAGGCGCTCGGCGCAAGAAGATTTCGCCTCGTCAGGCAATTGCTGACCGAAAGCATATTGATCGCCCTGATAGGCGGAGTGTTCGGTTTGCTGCTTGCGCTATGGGGAATGGATTTGCTTTTGGCAGCAATACCGGTTGAATTGCCCTTCTGGGTGGAGATAAAGATCGATGGATACGCATTGGGGTTTACATTCGCGGTCTCGATATTGACAGGCGTTTTCTTCGGGCTTGTGCCTGCATTTCAAACCACGCGAGTCAACCTGAGCCGGTCTCTCAAAGAGGGAAGCAAATCATCTGATGGCGAAAGGGGCAGCCGCGCCCGCCGATTGCTCGTCGTTTCGGAGATAGCCCTGGCGTTGTTGTTGCTCGTGGGCGCGGGCTTGATGATGAAGAGTTTTATTCGGCTCCAGGAGCTTGATCCGGGGTTTGAGGCGAAGAACGCTCTCGTGCTCGGAACGAGCTTTTCATACAGGGACGACTTCACGAGTGAGCAATGGGCCGTCGCTTTCGATCAGGTTATAAAGCGCATAGAGGCGCTTCCGGGAGTCGAAGCTGTAGGGGCAAACAGCGACCTGCCCTTCATAGGCCAGGAGCCGTGGGACCGGATCGATTTCACCATAGAGGGGCAATCTCACGAAGAGTACGAACGCAACCCTCTGGCCAACTGGCAATCGATCAATCCCGGTTATTTCCGCGCGATGGGCATTCCTTTGATAAGGGGAAGATTTTTTACAGAGCAAGACGCCGCAAGCGATCTCATCCCGATTATCATCAGTCGGAATATGGCCGAAACGTACTGGCCGGGTCAAGACCCTCTGGGCAAACGGATGAAGGCGGGAGACCCGGATTCCGATGATCGTTGGAGCGTAGTGGTAGGAGTGGTCGGAGACGTGCGCCACGACGGATTGCTGAAGAGCAGAGGCTTCGATATGTACGGCGCTTACCGGCGACCCTGGAAAGAGATGCATCTGGTCGTGCGGACGAAGGGAGGGCCTATGGGCATAGCCGCCGCCGTGCGAAAAGAGATATGGTCGGTTTCGACTGACCTCGGCGTAAACGAAGTGTTGCCGCTCGAAAAACTCGTGGCGAACTCTATCTGGCAACCTCGATTGTGGGGAATGCTGCTGGCAGTCTTTTCAACGGTGGCTCTCGTGCTTGCGGCGGCGGGAATTTACGGCGTGGTCTCCTATATGGTGAGTCGGCGCACACGCGAAATAGGCATTCGCATGGTATTGGGCGCGCGGCCCGCGGATGTATTGAAGCTCGTGTTGAAAGAGAGCCTGGGCTTGATCTCTGCGGGATTGGTCGTGGGATTAACTGGAGCTTTCACATTGACGCGAGCCATTGCAAGCCAGCTTCATGAAGTGAGCGCGACCGATGCGCCGACCTTCATCGGGGTGTCGGTTTTACTGATCGCCGTCGCTTTGATTGCAAGCTTCCTCCCGGCTCGCCGCGCGGCAAAGGTCGACCCATGTGTGGCGTTGAGATATGAGTGAATGATTTGTCCTTTGTCCTTTGTCCGTGGCCCGTCGTTATTTTCGTTTTCTGCTGAGACCTCGACACAGAGAACAACGGACAACTGACGACGGACAACGGACGAATATCCGGTTATCTCTCGCCTGGAATAATCTCTATTTGCCTCTTCGGTTGATCGCGCAAACTTGTGCGAATCTTTAGAGTGCGTCTATATGTTTGCTTTTCCCCTAAGCCGCAATATACTATTGCCCGCGCGATTGGGTTATAAGGCGGACTCGACATGCTCGACCCCGGCACAGTTTTGCAGAATCGTTATAAAATCCTTCGCCCGCTCGGTCAGGGCGGCATGGGGGCTGTTTACCTGGCTGAGGATAATAGGCTCGGCAGCAAAGTCGCTTTGAAACAGGTATTGCCGGAGCACACCGACAACGCCTTGGCACGCAAAGCCTTCGAGCGCGAAGCCCGCCTGCTTGCTAACTTGGATCACTCAGTGTTGCCAACCGTCAGCGATTATTTCATTGAAGACAATGACGAAGCCGCAGGTCTGTTCCTCGTGATGAAATTCATACCCGGCGACGACCTGGAAAAAGTGCTGAGGAATCGCAGAAACAACATAGCGCCCAGAGGAGAACCCAAGCCTTTCGCTGTAGATGAAGTATTATCCTGGGCAGATCAGTTGTTGGACGCGCTCGACTACATGCACACGCAAGGCCCGCCGGTAATTCACCGGGACATAAAACCGGAGAACATGAAACCTACGAGCCGAGGCAAGATCATATTGCTCGACTTCGGGCTGGCGAAGGGCCGGGCGTCGGGCATGTCGCAATCGCGGAATAGAAGCGTGCCGGGATACACGCCCAATTATGCTCCTGTGGAGCAGATACTCAGAGCGGAT
>JAKEHD010000760.1 GCA_022615215.1 Blastocatellia bacterium | reverse complement strand
CGCAGGCATCCTGCCTGCATGCCTTGCGGAGACGCCGATTTTCTCCTAAATCGGCCTTAGCGCAAACCCAGCACGCTGGAAGCGTGCGCTCCCAGGTACTTCGCAATAGCCCTGCTATCCTCAATCCAGCTATTGCCACACCGAAATTTTGTGTTAGAATGGGGCCGTCAGGCGCGGGAGGATGCTTGGGGTCGCGCACAGACACTGAGCCGCTCGGAACGGCTTCAAGTCCTGTTTCAATCGCTATAGAGCGCCTGCTGCCTGATTCCTGCAAGAGACTGGAAAATAAGACCGGCATTATCGGCCTGTTTTCTCGGTATTTAAATCCGTAACCGGGGGCTTATGCTATGAGGCAGAAATCCGCTCGTGCCTTTTTGGTCACGCTTTTAGTCGTGACCCTCTCAGCCATAAGCAGTGCGATAGCTCAAAAACAGGATGTGCCTAAAAATCAGGACAACGAGCCTGCAAAAACAAAATCAGAAGCTTCGCCTGCCAATGCCGCAACCAGTGCCGATGATAAGACCATCCTCAAAAAGCCGGACGAATTGAGAGCGCCCATAAGGGGCGCGGACCAGCAACCCATAGTCATCGGGACGGGAATCGTCAATGTGACAGTAACGGTGACCGACCTCTACGGTAGATTCGTGACCGGGCTGGACAAAGATCATTTCGAGGTATTCGACAACAAAGTCAAACAACAGATCGCTCACTTCTCGGACGATGACGCGCCCGTGTCGCTCGGCATAATCTATGACGTGTCAGGCTCGATGAAGGAACGCATCTCCCGCTCGATACGCGCACTCAGACGCTTTGTCGAAAACTCGCACGAGGACGATGACTTTTTCCTCATAGGCTTCAACGACCGGGCCAAGCTCGTGCAGGACTTCACCACCTCGGGCGATCAACTCATGTCGCGCCTTGTGCTCGTCCAACCCAAGGGGTCGACGGCCCTATACGATGCCGCATACCTGGCCGTGGAAAAAGTCCAGCAGGGACGCCACCGAAAGAAGGCCCTTTTGATAATCTCCGACGGACAGGACAACAACAGCCGTTACACTTACAAGGAACTTCGTAACCGCATCAAAGAGGCTGATGTCCAGATATATGCTATAGGCATAACCGATATGACCGACTCGCTTGCCGGGTTCGGCCGCTCCGTGCTCGAAGAGATCACACGCATGACGGGGGGACGGTCTTTCTTCCCCAATGCATATAACGAGCCGGAACTCGTCGAGATTTGCACGCGCATAGCGTTGGAGCTTCGCCGCCAGTATTCGTTGGCCTTCTATCCGACCGACAGAGAGGGTTCGTCGAAGTGGCACAGGCTTCAAGTGAAGATCCATCCCCCGAAAGGGCTTGGCCGATTGTCGCTCTCACATAGGGATGGGTATCAATCGTTCAAGAGTAATTGAGAAGCGCCGCAGAAGAAAGAAATCTTTAGGCTCTCACTCTTATAACTGCAAAACACGCCCCGCCCTCCGTTCCTTCGGCAACGGGCGGACCTGATGCGCGCATCCCAAGAGTCCGGGTTAGCGTGCCAGGCGCTCGCTGCGGCTGCCCGATAACACGGGCAGGTTTTCAAATCCATCGTCGGGGAGTAAAATTTCAGTTATGAGATTCAAAGTAACCAGAGTAGTAGCTGTCATAATCGCGGTCACAACCTTCAGCCTCTTTTCGAGCGGCTTCTCGATAAACTCGCTTGCCGATAAAGAGTGCTTTCTCAAAGAATACTTTCTCGCAAACGCGCCGCACTCTTCCTCCGGCCAGCAGAAGGAAAAACCCAAACTCCAAAAACCGGAACGCCCGCTTCCCGCCGAACAGGAAGCGCCCGCCAAAGATCAGGATACTATACAACTCAGAGCCGACCTTGTTCTCCTGGACGTTACGGCGGTCGATCCCAATAACAAGCCTGTGATGAATTTGACGAAAGAGCAATTCAAGGTCTTCGAGGACAAAGTGCCGCAAGACATAGCCGACTTCAGCCGCGACGAGGTGCCCGTCTCGCTCGTCTTCGCTATAGACACATCAGGCTCCATGCGCGCGAAACTCGATACCGTAATCAAGGCTTCGAGCAACCTCGTGAAAGAGAGCCGCCGGGACGATGAAATAGCGGTCATAGAATTCAAGGACCAGCCCGAAGTCCTCGAAGAGTTCACCACAGACATCCACGACGTCATAGATACGCTTGAGGGTCTCATCGCATCGAGCCAGACCGCCATGCTCGACGCGCTATATCTGGCCTCCGAGTACGCAGACAAGGAAGGCCGTAATCGCCGTAAGGCCGTGATAATGGTGACCGACGGTCTCGACAGAGACAGCTATTACAAGTTCGACGAAGTGGTCGACCGCCTGCGCGAGGTCGATGTGCAGATATACCTCGTAGGCTTCACAAACGACCTGTCGAAAGACGGCAAGTGGATATTCAAGAAGAGCGAAAAGGAGAAGGCCGAAGAGCTTCTGAACAGACTCGCTACGGAGACCGGAGGGCAGGCATTCTTCCCGCGAGAGCTTTCCGAAGTACACACGATAGCGAAGCAGATATCGACGGATCTGCGCACACAGTATTCGATCGGCTATTATTCGACGAATTCAAAGCGCGACGGCACTTTTCGCTCGATCAAGGTGCAGGTCGATGCGGGCAATCAACGAGTCATCGCCCGCACACGCGCCGGATATACCGCCCCGCGTGAAGGCGCGCGGCAAACCCCGAACAAATAGGCGACCGACATATCGCCGCTTGCCTGACTTTGTAAAACGAACTGTTAAATGCGGGCGAAGACATCGCGCTCTTCGCCCAGTTCGCGGGCGGCAGGCGTGATAATCGTCTTGCTGTTGACGTATATCTTCTCGCGCGACTGAATGGCCCGCTTCACATCCTCTTCGCAAACGAAATCATATACATGACCGTTCATCTGTGCTGCCGATTGCTGTGACGCAGGGGGGCTTGCGGGCGCGGGTGTTGCAGCGTGAGCGGTTGCGGACTGCTCATGTGAGCCATGCTCATCGATTTGAGCGGGCGGGCCGGGCAAGGGAGGCGGAGGCGCTGTCGGCGCAGAGCGCACCTGACGCTCGGCCAGGAAACGGTCGACCATAGCGGCTATGGCATCGCGGTCGACGCTTACTGTGCCGACGGCCGCGCGAGCGGCGGGCTTCTCTTGAGCGGGCACTTGATTGATGGCGCGCGTCTCGAAGGCTATGCGTTTGATATCGAGCAGATGGCGCGGCGATATGTTATCGGAAGTCACGTTGCCGCCCCACGAGCCGCACCCGAGAGTCATAGAGGGTTCGAGGTCCGTGGTGAATCCTATCGCCCCGTGAGTCGAAGGGCTGTTGACCACCACGCGAGACACGGGCATTCGTATGCCGTATTCGCGCGCGGCGTCGCGGCTCTCGGTGTGCACGGAAGCCGTGTGGCCCATCCCCCCGTAGCGGAGTATCTGAGCGCACAGGTCGCATCCATGCTCAAGGCTGTCGGCCACATAGTAAGCCAGTATGGGCGAGAGCTTCTCCATAGAGAGCGGGAAATCCCTGCCTACCCCCTCAAGCTCGCACACAAGGGCGCGAGTGCCTTCGGGCACGGAGATGCCCGCCATCTCGGCTATCACGCGGGCGCTTTTGCCGACTATCTTTGGATTGAGAGTGTTGGTCGCGGTTGCAACCGTGCGGGCGAGGGCCTCTTGCTTTTCTCCGTCGAGAAAGTATGCCCCTTCGGCCGCGAGGCGTTCGCGCACTGCGCCGTCTACAGCGCGCTCGACGACTATCGCCTGCTCGGACGAGCATATAGTTCCGTTGTCGAAGCACTTGCCGGTCAATATATCGCGCACGGCTTTGGTGATGTTGGCCGAACGCTCTATCATGGCGGGCACATTTCCCGGCCCGACGCCGAAGGCGGGCTTGCCGGAAGAGTAGGCCGCGCGCACAAGCCCTATGCCGCCTGTGGCAAGAATCAGCGCCGTGCGCTTGTGCTTCATCAACTCCTGTGTGCCCTCGATAGTAGCGACCGACATGCAACCCACCGCGCCCGCAGGCAATCCGGCCGCCTCGCCCGCCTCGCGCATCACGCGCGCGGTCTCGTTTATGCACGCCGAGGCCGAAGGGTGCGGGCTGAGGACCACCGAGTCGCGGGCCTTGATCGCTATAAGTATTTTGAAGATGGCCGTCGAAGTGGGATTGGTCGAAGGTATGATAGCTGCCACGACTCCGCGAGGAGAAGCGACTTCGATAATGCTTTCAGTCTGGCGAATGACGCCGACCGTGCGCATGGGGCGGATGAAATCGTAGACGGTCTCTGCGGAGAACCTGTTCTTGGCAGCCTTATCTGCGGGGACGCCGTAGCCGGTTTCGAGGTGGGCCATCTCGCCGAGGCGAAAGCTTTCTTCTGCGGCGATGCGGGCCATTCGGCCTACTATCTCATCAACCTTCTCCTGAGAGAAAGTGGCGAGCGCCGTTTGCGCTTCTGCCGCTCGCTCGACAAGCGCGCGGGCCTCCTCGATGGATTGGAGGTTCTTGTCGCTGCTCATAACGATCCCTATGGAACGATGCATGATGATATGATTCACGATGAATCCGGAATCCGAAGTTCCGTATTCATCATTCCGCGTAAATCATATCATCGTTTCCGCCGACCACTGCCTTTCACTTGGCGCGGTCCTTGCTGGGCGATTGAAGGGCGCGTTTGCCGTCTTCCTGAGACCCGGCGGCCAACTGGCCGCGACCCTCACGGCCTTCGAGTTGAAGGTTGCCTTCTATCAGGCCGCTCGCTTCGAGCACACGCTCAAGCTCTACGTGCGGGCGAGGTATTACATGCACGCTCACAAGCTCGCCCACGCGCCGCGCCGCCGCCGCCCCTGCATCGGTCGCCGCTTTGACAGCCCCTACGTCTCCGCGCACCAGCACTGTCACATACCCTGCTCCTATGTACTCGCGTCCCACGAGCACCACGTTTGCGGCCTTGACCATAGCGTCCGCTGCTTCCACTGCTCCGACAAATCCTTTGGTTTCGATCATGCCGAGGGCTTCCATATTCATGAAAAAGTTTCCTCCATCTCAGAATATCATTGAGCTTCGAGCGTGAGTGACGGCGAGAAAATCACGTGCTCATGAAGAGAGTCAAAGCTAACAAAACGCGGGCGGCCAGTCAAGCATGCTAGAGGTTCCTCCTGAGATCAGGAATCTCTTTATCATCAGACAGGGGTGTGGTTGCGATAAAGTCGGTGTGTGGTTTCTATTCAAACATACAACAGGCCGCCGCCTGGCCCTACTTGAGGAAAAAGATCGCAGTAGCCCAAAGATAGAGTAATACCCTTCGTCTTTCTTTCGAAACTCCTCCCTACCTCGACCGGGATTCCCTCCTTATGAATCCCACCGATGGGAATCGGTGGAT
>JAKEHD010000143.1 GCA_022615215.1 Blastocatellia bacterium | reverse complement strand
TGGTTAGACGGAAGGCAGGCCTCGCTGGGATTCGATTCGGGGACCGACGCGGCCAGGGCGCAGTTCGGTTCTACCGAGAGCTGCTCGGCGTGCTCGCGCGAAAGGGATTTGTGAAGGAGGCGGGAGTGTTCTATGGAGGGGCTTGGAGATAACGCTGATTTTCTCAAACTGCTCCGCGGCGGAAAGGTTCAGACTATTCACACACAGGAAGCAACGCTCGAAGACATCTTCATAAGCGTGACGGGCAGGAGTTTATCGTGAAGCGATTGTTTGCGGCAATGGTTATTGATGCCAGGTTACAGTTTCGCAATGGCTTTTACTACGCCGCGGCTTTTGTCGCTGTGATACTCGCCTTCCTGCTCAGATGGGTGCCGACGCGGGATCTCGCATACCTTCTGCCCGCACTGGTGCTGTCAAACCTGCTCATCAATACCTTCTACTTCATAGGCGGGCTCGTGCTCCTGGAAAAGGGAGAAGGGACGCTTGAAGCGCAGGTTGTCACGCCGCTTCGAAGCTCGGAATACCTGGCTTCAAAGGTGATTACCCTGACCTTGCTGTCGCTGGCCGAGAGCCTGTTTATCGTCGTAGTGGCCTACGGCACAGGATTCAATGCGCCGGCCTTGATTGCAGGGGTCGCGCTCTCCGCAGCGCCATATTGTCTATATGGCTTTCTGGTCGTCGTGCGCTACGATTCGATCAATGAGTATCTCTTTCCGTCTATTCTTTACACGTTTCTGCTGCCGCTTCCCTTGCTCAACTACTTCGGCGTCCTGGAGAGTCGGCTCTATTACCTGCATCCATTTCAAGCGCCGCTCGTGATTTTGCAGGCGGCATTCGAGCCTGTGGAATTCTGGCAAGTCGTCTACGGAGTGCTCTACTCAGGGTTGTGGATCGGCTTGCTCTACAAGTTGAGCGAGCGGGCTTTCAAACGATTCGTAATCGCCAGAGAGGGGGTCAGGTGACATGAAGGCGATGAGAGCAGTGAAGGCCCTGGGCCCGATTGACGCGAGGAGCGTGCGTCGAGACTCGCTGTTGCGCTGGCTCGTATTTTACCCGATATTTATGGCCCTGTTGACGCGCTGGGGAGTGCCGCCACTCACTGTTCGCATAGCCTCGCAGTACCAGTTCGATCTGACGCCATACTACATGCTGTTGATGAGCTTTCTGGTTGTGATGATGCCGAACCTCGTGGGAATCATCATAGGGTTCCTCCTGCTCGACCAGCGCGATGACCTGACATTGACGGCTCTACAGGTGACACCGCTTACCTTGAACGGATATCTGCTATATCGAATCGCTATGCCTATGGTATTGAGCACGCTTATGACGATGGCCATCTTCCCTATAGCCGGACTTGTAAAGACTGAATTCTTCTCTCTTTTTATCATCTCACTCGGCGCGGCTCCGCTTGCCCCCATATTCGCTTTGTTTCTGGCCGCCTTCGCGGCAAACAAGGTGCAGGGCTTCGCTTTGATGAAAGCATCGGGCGTCGTCTCGATGCCTCCGCTGATCGCCTATTTCGTCAAGTCCGACTGGCAATCGGCCTTTGGAATCGTTCCCACCTACTGGCCGATCAAGTCATTTTGGGTAATTCAACAAGGCGATACGAATTATTGGATATACCTGCTGGTGGGGCTTGCTTATCAATCCCTGCTGATCGTGGTCCTGCTGCGCCGCTTCAATAGAGTGATGAGCAGATAAGCGAGCCGTTCGACAGCAACTCATCAAAGAGATGATGTGATATACCATCCCTGCGAGTTATATTCGAGGCGATGGTATTAGCGGCCTTGCCACAACCGAATTAGTGTCATACAGTTACACATTCTGTCACTGTGAATGTGAAATAACCAGGTCATATCTTCTGTAACTGATTGATGTAGAATGGAAAACAGCAACAGCCCCCTTTGGTGAGTTTTTTGCATCTTCAAACGAAAGAGAGGGCGTTCAATGCGAGCAACTAAAACCATCTTTCTTTTCTTATTGATTTTCGCTTCCCCGGCTCTCGCGGAAGGAACCGATTATTACGTCGCGCAAAATGGCAGCGACAGTAATGCGGGAACCGAGGCCGCGCCTTTTGCCACGATTCAAAAAGCGGCTTCAGCGGCCGTCGCCGGAGATACTATCATTGTGAAGCCGGGCATTTATGCGGGCGCAAAGTTTTCTAGTTCCGGCACACAGCTTTCTCCCATAAAGGTGATGGGAGAGCCAGGAGCCATAGTCTCTTCCCCCGGCCCTCAAAACACCAATAAGGATAACCTGTGGATCAGGAACTCAAGCTATATCATCATCGAAGGGTTCGAAGTGCATTCGGCTCCGCGCGCGGGAATCGCCGTTCAAGGCGAGCCGGACGCTGAAGTACATGGCGTAATCATTCGAAACAACCATTCTCACAACAACGGCAGATGGGGCGTCTTCACAGGTTACGCCGAAGGGACTCAGATAATCGATAACGAAACATCATATTCCCAGATCGAGCACGGCATATATGTCTCAAACAGCGCCGACAATCCTGTCATAGCAGGAAACCTTGTCGATCACAATAATGCTTCAGGCATTCAGATCAACGCAGACCCTGTCCTCGAAGGCGACGGCATAATCTCTAATGCGCTGATCGAATCGAACATCATTTTTGAGAACGGAGCGGGAGGCGGTGCCGCAATCAACCTTGCATCTGTTACACACTCTCTGATTCGCAACAACCTCCTTTACCAGAATCATGCATCCGGCATCGCGGGCTGGGACGATGGCGAAGGCTCGAATCAATTCGGCACACATCACAACAAATTTTTAAACAACACGATCGTTCAGGCGTCGAACGGACGGTTTGCCCTCGTGCTAATCAACGGGTCATCCGACAACCAGGTGTTGAACAACATACTGATTCATACGGGGACGCGCGGCTCCATCGAAGCCGACCCTTCGAGCGAAGCGGAGTTGCATTCGGATTTCAATGTCGTGGTCGACAGATTTTCTGTAAACGAGAGCTTCATCAATCTATCGTCCTGGCAATCGCGGGGACACGACCCGAACTCTTTCATTGCAACGCCGACATCTCTATTTGTGAACGCGGCTTTGCAGGATTATCATCTATGGGCGGGAAGCCCGGCCATCGACAAAGGAACTGCGGTCCCGGACGTGGCAGCGGATATTGAGGGCAGCCCTCGCCCACAGGGACCGGCTTATGATATAGGGGCTTACGAACACCCGGTCGCCTGCGGAAGCGATTCCTCGCCCCCGTCGGTCTCCATCACCGCACCGACGAGTAATGCCACCGCTCAAGGAGCGATCCTCTTCTCCGCCGATGCAAGCGATGATTGCTCGATTGCGAAGGTTGAGTTCTACGTCGATGGAAACCTGATCGGCACGCGCACTTCTTCGCCTTATTCCATCAACTGGAACACCGCTTCCGTTTCGAACGGAAACCACACGCTGATGGCGAGGGCGTATGATCCGGCGAATAATGATTCTTTCTCCCAGGTAAACATAAACATAGCAAACGCGCAGGGCTTCCACGACGATTTCGAAGACGGGGACATCTCCGATTGGAGCCTGAACGGCGGCAGTTGGCGCGTATTAAACGGAAATCTGGAAGGGACTTCGAGCAAACCCGGCGAGGCGCTGGCTCCGTTCGAAGGCTGCGGCGTCTGCACTATCGAAACGAGCCTGGAGACGGGGTCCAGGAAGAAAGCGAAGGTGAGCCTGCTGGGATGGTACAGGGACGCAGGCAACTACGTGGAACTGGCGATGATTCACGCGAAGAACAAATGGGTGCTGACGCAGTATTCGAATGGGAACGTAGTGGCCCGGAAGAGCTTCTCTCAGGCGTTGGAGCCGGATGTCGCCTACGATGTGCAACTCCGCTATGATGGCGAAAACCTCCGCGTCGTCGCGGGTGGCGATACGATAATGACACTGGTTCCGGGCACAGCCCTCTGGGGCAATGTAGGATTTCGGGTCAAGAAAACAACCGGAAGGTTTCCCGAAATATCGGTCTTTTGATTGGCGAAGATATTCGTTTGATACCCGCACAGCAATGTCTGATGGTATTATGAACTTGCGATTCTGCGGCTATGGCAGCCGTGCGGAGTTCGAGCAGTCAGTGAGAATCGGTATGAAAAACGAAATTCCCGGGCGACCGATGTTTACAATGCGGCCCATAGGATTTATAAGAAGCCCTTTCACCGAGACATCCCAGATACCGAAAGGCTGCGGCGCTCGCCACGAGGCGGAAGGCATTCTGGAGATTCTGCCGGAATTCGAGCAGGGGCTTAAGGATATAGAAGGATTCTCGCACCTGTACGTGATATGGGTATTCGACAAATCGGAAGGGTACGAACTCTTGGGCAGGCCGCCGACCGACACAAAACCGCACGGAGTATTTGCGACAAGGTCGCCGCGACGACCGAACCCGATAGGACTGACCGTCGTGCGACTGCTTGGTCGAGAAGAGAACAGCCTTCGTGTGGCCGGAGTAGACATGCTGGACGGGACGCCGATTCTGGATATAAAGCCCTACCTGACGAGCGTGCCGACAGAAGAGTTGAGGCGCGGATGGCTGGCAGAGGCTGAAAAGAGAAAGGGTAACTGACTGACGCTTGCGTGCTGGAATCGGGTTGATAGTTCATAAGAAGCCCTCATTACGATTTGGCTCTATGGGAAAGGGAAAAGAAAACATGCTGACCGTTCGTGAAGCTCGGCAAGGATTGGGGCCTCAGAGTCGAGCATAAGAGCATGGGCCTGGCGCGGTAAGTTTCCAGGTGCTCGCAAAGAAAGCACGCCAATGGGGGAGTATTGGCTAATCCCCGAAAAGGATGTCGAGGCTTTCGAGATAGGCACGCCGGGCAGACATCCGAAGTCGGGAGAGAAGAAATCCAGCAAGAAAAAGCCGTCTGTGAATTGAGGTAAACGACGATGGAAGATTTCACAGACTGGACACGAATTGAAGATGAAAGCGAGCAGGCCCGCTTGCGCGATCTCTACGACGAGAACACAGGCGAGCCATTGCTTGCTGAGATAATCGAAGCGATAGGTACAGAGAATGAGGCGCGTTACTTCAAGAGGAGCGACTTGTTGACCAATGAAGACCGTATGAGGCTTATCGGGAGTCACAGGAAAGCGACCCGTTATCACCAGCGCGAGGCCCGCGCCGCAATAAAGCGAATGCGCGAGCGATTCACTATCAACTGAAAGGCAAACAAGCATGACCAGCGAAGAGATGGAGCGAGCGATAGAGTTTCTACTGAACAGTCAGGGCCAGCTTACGGCCGACGTTCAGGGCCTCAAGGATGCACAGGCAGAGACGGCCCGGCAGATCGCGGCGATGGTAGAAGCGCAAAAGCAGACGAGCCGGGATGTGATGACTCTCGCAGGGGTAGTCTCGGACCTTTCGGACACTGTGGCCCGTATCGAATCGGAAGCGGAAACCAATCGCCAGGAAATGAGATACGCCATCGATAACCTGATAGCGGCCAACGAGGGCACGCGCAAGCTGGCTGAAGACGTGGCACAATTCGCCATCCAGTCTGCGAGGCGCATCACCGATCTTGAATCGAAGCTGCCATGATGCTGATAAGCTCTCAACCTGTGACCGGGCACTCGGATGGGCAGCATCCTCACATACCCAAAGGCCCGAAATGGGAGCCGAGTTACAGGCGATAAAGATTTCTTTCTTGGCGCGGGCCGGAGCCGTCAAAACGGGTCGTGCCCGCGATGGGTGAAGACGCGAAAGCGCGAGCGAGCGCCGGAGCTTCCGATTTCGGTATCCCCTTCCTTATTGCTGTGGCAGTTGTGGCGAGTGGATGGCTGGCCGTCGTGATGATTTCGGATCTATTCAATATGGGATCGGGTCATAAGGGGAGCGAGAGAGTGCAAGGGGAAGGAATATAAGCGATTTACGGCGTGCGGCCAGGGTAGCGGCTCGGTTCATCCTACAGACCGTTATTTCAGGTGCTTCGCGTTAGCCATTCCAGTTCACGCCCTAACATCTGTGGGTCTTTGCAAGGGTGAAACTCCCATCGCCCCAGATTGCCCCAGTTGTTCACTGCCGACACCCAACGCTGCGCAGATTGATGCTTGGCCCGGTCCTGGTCATCCTCATATCCTTTGATCTCTAACAAGAGCGTTACGCCATTCGTCAGTCGCACAAGGTAGTCAGGCGTGTATGCATGACCGACGCCCAGGTACTCGTAAGGGATCACGAATTCGAGATGATCGTTGCGCGCATAGAAAGCCACCTGCTTCGATTGCTCAAGTCTGAATGCCGCCGATTGCTCCCAGGTAACAGTATCGGC
>JAKEHD010000142.1 GCA_022615215.1 Blastocatellia bacterium | reverse complement strand
TTCTCTGCCCGTGCAGTTCCACCGTCTCCCCGATATAGTGCTTGACACCTGTTCGCTGATGCCGCTCTATGCCTTCCAGACAAGCTTGGCGATAGCGTTCGGGCATGATCATGGTCAGCGATTGGCCCAAGACTTCTTCTTCCGAGTATTGAAAAATGCGTTGAGCCGCCCTGTTCCAGGAAATGATGCGGCCTGCGCTATCGGTGCAAACGAAGGCGTTTGGTGCCGATTCGGCTATGGCACGAAAGTAAGCCTCACTGTCGCGCAGCGCCGCCTCCCTTTGTTTGCGCTCGGCCAGTTCCTGCTGAGCCATCTGGTACAAATCCTGTAGGCGTCTGATGATCGGATTGCTTACACGAAGGAAGAGCGTCGACCCCAGTAAGACGACCAGGAGCGCCGCGCCTCCCGCCGCGACGCCAGCCCTCACGAACGGTGCCCGAATCTCCGTCAGGTCTATCTTGGCCACTGTGCCCAGGTTCAACTCCGCCACCGGCTCGTACGCGGCCAGAACGGTCACTCCTCGGTAGTCCGGCCCGATGACCGTTCCTGACTGGCCCAAAAGCGCCCGCCTCATCGGCTCGGCCGGTCCCGGATCAAAAGGGACTGGCTTTAGATCCTCCAGGTCATAGTGACGGTGAGTGAGCAGGTAAACAATATGATCCCCTTCGCGCCGGGCAAGGGCAAACTCCCCCGTCTCGCCAAGCCCCTTGAAGTGCTTATGGGCTTCGCGGATCTGGTCCAGGGTGGCGGCGGCCGGACCCCCTGGATGATCTTTGTTGTACATGCTGTTGAATCTAGCCATGGCTTCTATGAGACGCGCTCGGCTTTGGGCCGTCTCCACCAGCCGCTCTCGCACCTCATCAATCGCCGCGGCATAGAGGATATAGATGGCGATTCCTCCCACCACCAGCGCGACAGTGGTCATGATCGAAAGCAGGAAGTATAGCCTCTTGCGCTCACTCATCTCGTTCCTCCTCCAGGATCGGTGAAGCCCTGCTCTTACGCTGCGGCATGTCGAGACCTTCTTTCTGGCGGTGGCTACCTGGGAGAGCGCCCGCTGCGCGATTATACGTCACGGCAGACACCCGCTTCCATTCCATGGTGGCTGCGTTGATTGTAAAAGACTGGAATCGCCTTGCCGAGCTTTTTGCGGAAGAGGCGCTTCCCATACCTCTTGCAGGAGATCCGCCTCAAGCTAGGTGAGAGACTTCTCATCACAATGCGCTTGGGTCGGCGATGATGCCTGCCGAGAGCCGCTCCAGGAGCTCGCGCCCCTCTTCATTCCCGAAAGGGGAGAGAAGTGGAAGCGCGCCGATTCGCTCATGCGGGGGAGCAGTGGTGCTGGGGTGCTTTCCTGCTCCCCTGCTCCCGGAACCGCAGTCGGCGTCCCGACCTCCCCTGCATATGTCGGTTCCGGTCGTATTCGCAGTCCATGTCATGTCGGCTGTAGCTGGCGGCGCTTAATCCGGGTCTCGACCAAAAGGCCGGTTGTGGTTTTCATCAATGTAGTCGTATATAGACTTTTTGACTATCAGATACTCGTGGCCCACCCTGAAATACTCCAGGACACCTCGCTCACAAAGCCGTTGGATCCGCCGTTGGACCCGCTTGCGATGGTTGCCGTTGAGCGCCTCGTCGGGAAACAGGATGCGGGCAGCATTGAAAGTGTCGATCAACTCCATTCCCTTGAGGGGCGAGTTGATTCTCCTGGGCATGTCGACTTGTTGTAATTCGTCGCCATTCATATTAGGACTCCTTGACTTCGATATGAGCGCGCTCGACTTGAGTCATCACACTACCGCAATTGCTGCACCCGGCCTGCGAGGCCACGATGTTGGAGCGCGCCGCACTTGCGCATCAGGTCACTTAAAGGCGCGGAGATGAGTTGGCGATTGCATAAAGCTGTTGCGGACTCAGGAGATCGCGAAGCTCGCGTCTTGCGCGATGCAATCTCGACATCACAGTGCCTATAGGGACATTGAGTATTTCCGCCGTCTCTTTATAAGAAAACTCTTCAACCGCAACCAGCCAGAGCACCGAGCGATGGTCTTCTGACAGTTGTTTGGTGGCTTCAAGCACCTCGTGCGCCTCTATTTCCTTGAGCGGATCGAATGCCATACCGTTGGTATGCTGGTAATTGTCAATCTCTTCATCTCCGTTTGGCGATTCGGGCATCCTGGCTTGTTTCCCTCTCTTGTGGTTTATCACGTTAAACATGATCCGGAATAGCCACGCGCAGCAGTTTGTTCCTGCCTCGAACGAATCAAAGTATCTCCACGCGCGGAGATAAGTCTCCTGTACTGTATCTTCCGCATCCTGTAGATTCCGCTCTATTCGACTCGCTGCTCTCAGCAGAGTATCGAGATGAGTTAGAACCTCGTCAAACTTCTGGCGTCGTGATTGTAATTGCCGCCTGGTCATAGGGCTCCTTCATTAGCGTTGGTGACGTTCTGCCCAAAGGTAATCGAGGGGCGCGCCCGCGTTGACTCGACTACGAGTCGGAGCATCCGCCGTTGGGTAGCCGCGTCACGTCACATCGGGCGGCTACCTCAGGCGCGCCCCCGTCTCAATCAGTCGAAGACCCCCAGCGCAGGCTCCGAAGCATAGGCTTTTCCCTCTCGGCCACTTAATCCTTGCATCGCTCTTTGGACCACTTAAGAGCACCAAGGTGGTCTTGCGCTCTACGCGGCATATTCGCGGACGCTTCGCTTACGCATCTCTCAAGGGCCTATGCCGCCAGCGGGTCTTGAGCGCGGCCAATCTTTTCATCAAAAACGCTAAAGCTCCCCATAGCGCGCTCGACCGAAGGCATCGCTTGTGGAACGTTGATCCTAAGGAACCTGATGAGATGGCCGACCTCAGTGGGCGTCAGGTCTCTCGGAACCTTACCAGGTATTCCTAATGGTATGAGGTAAGCACTCATCTTTAGATTTGCGCGCTCCATCTCGATTACCAGGACTCTGATAAAGCTCTCCTGCTCCGACGCACTCATCGAAAACAGTCCATCGCGAACCACGTTCTTCAATTCATCCGGGTCCACAGACATCAGGCTCGTTCCGCCTATGTGATGTCTTGTATGTATGTTCTTTGCCATTTTCACTCAACCATCCTTTCTTCTCTCGATCGGCGAGAATGAATTCGCCCGATCAAAACACTTGAGCGTACAATTTCGAGTATCGGCCTCTCCACGTCGGCTCGCCCCCAAGCGCGAATTCCTCGGGAGACAGGTGGTTAATCCTCACGTCAAATCAACTCTCTGAGCACCTTTATCACCTCATCGAATTGAGTCGATTTATCAAAAAAGAAGTCCGCCCCCTCATCCATGCATTTCTTCCTGAACAGGGGATAAGGGTAGTTGGTAAACATTATGACTATTGGGGCCGGCCTCGCTCTCTTTATATGTTGCAGCACAGCGATTCCGCTGCCTCCGGGCATCTGGATATCCAATATCACCACATCCGGCTTGAGCTGGCGGATGGAGTCTATAGCTTCCTGGGCGTCTCCCGCCTCTCCCGCGATCTCAATCCTTTCAAGCTCAGAAAGCATATCGACTAAACGCTCGCGCACGATTGGTGAATCGTCTGTTATAAAAACCGTCATGAGTCTCCCGTAGCACCTGTCCGGTCAATGCCTAAAATCCGGCTTGAGTGTACGGCTTTCGACGGCAGAGAACTATCAGCCAAGGGCTGATTCTCTCGTAGGATCTTGGCTCGTGCTTGAGTAGGTGGTTGTCCTACAAGTAGTCCGGGAAAATTGTTTGTAGCCCGTTGCGTCCCGGCTGTCGCCGATTCACGCTTTTTTGATCATCCCTTTATCTACGATATCGCCCGCCTCGGAGATAGCCTTGAAGCTCATCTCTGTTTCAGCAAGCTCGATAAACATGAAGTGGTTGTCTTCGTCGTAACTGGCTGCTCTATACCCGCAATCCATTTCTACTCCGCCCCGGCGGGTCTTTCCCCCTGCTCCGGTAACGAAATACTGTATCCCATTTTGCGGAACCGTCCGCTGGTATATATGATCGTGACCGGAAAAAACCACGCTTACCCCATACTTGATGAAGAGCGGCTCGACCTTACGCCTGAGCCTGGTCTCCGAGCCGTGTTTCTTTCCCGATGAATAGAGTGGGTGGTGAAATACGGCGATCTTCCATTTCGCCCTGGAGATGCGCAGAGCATTTTCCAGCCATCCGGCTTGAGTTTGATCGAAATCGGTAGAATCTATCATGAAGAACTCTGCCAGCCCGTCGCCTTTGCTGATCGAGTAATAACGCCGATCGCCCATGTTGAACAACGGATACCGGCACTGGTCCTCACGCCCTTCTCGAACATCGTGATTGCCAAGCACGGCATAAAATTTGACCCGGTTTTTCAATAGCTCGGCAAACGGCTCCTCGAAATGTTTGACGAAGTGGCGCCCGCTGCCGTCGGGATAGATATTGTCGCCTGCTGTAAGGATGAAATCGAAGGCCGAGCGGTGATGAACCTCGATCATCTGTCTTGCCAGTCCAAACTCGTCATCATCGCCTGTGCCCCAGTCGCCGAGAACCGCAAATCTTATAACGCTTTCAACGGGCGTGAGGCTAAAGATGGATGCGGGCTTTATGAGAGTTCCCGCCGTCAGTGTTGCCAGAGAAGCGAGGGCCTGGCGTCGGCCGATCAGGCCGGGCTTTCTATTATCCATAGAATCTCTTTCTCTTCATTGCGATGTAGCTTGCCTACATCGGAGGGGTCATTATAGGAAATCGATCGAAACCGTAGGATCGCGATTGACCAACGGCTCGGATCACTTTTTATGGCTGAATAATATAAAGTACGATTGCGGTGTTTCAGACTTGATGTTGTGGCCGTACAAAGCCTATGGACATTCAGGTTTGCAAATGGCCGACCTCAATTGCGAAACACGACCAAGTAATATCAGCACTGATTGATACGCAAGATTCTGACACAAACAACAGGCGCTTTCCTCAACATCCATACGGGTCGTCAGTCGCTCGACCTTGATTGTCTGGTCAGCGCCCATCCGTCGCTTTGAGTTTCACAATCCTTTTTCTTCAGGCTGAAATGTTTTGAATTGCAATATGAAGCAATAAATTCGAGCGTTGGGTGAGAGGGCCGGAATCCATAATTTATGTTTTCCAAAACGTCCGATCCGACCCCCTTCATCCGCCCTATCCGAAGACGATGGCAACGCTATAGCCATCGAAAACAATTCGAGTTAGTTCTCTAACGCCTTCTGAGTTGACTCGATAATATGTCCCCTTCCTTTCGGCCTTCTCCGGCAACGTCTCCAGCGTGTACGGGACTTTGAGGATGACCTTTCCATTTCTGCTAATGGTCGCCTCACCGGCTCCCGAGGTTGAAAACTCAACTCTGTAATCGCCTTTCTTCAGAACGGTGCCATTGATCACGGAATCGCTTAAATGGACCCTTTTATACTGCGCGCGGGGCAATTGTACGGTTGGTACACGGGACTCGTGTATCTCACTCAGGTCATCGGCGGCTACCTCGCCGACCGCTACCTCGGCACCCACCGCGCCCTCGTCGCCGGCGG
>JAKEHD010000759.1 GCA_022615215.1 Blastocatellia bacterium | reverse complement strand
GCTCGTGGCCGAACGCCGCGTCGAACTCGCTGCGTCGGGTGAAAATCTTTTCCTCCTGCCTCAGCGCAACGAGCAGAAGGGGTTCTACACTTATCGCGCGGAGGTCGAAGCTCTTCAATCGGACAGCTTCGTGCAGAACAACTCGCGCGAGGCGTTCGCGCTGGTCGAGGGCCGCCCTAAAACACTTTATCTATACGGCGACCCGCAGCCATCTCCCGCTGTAACTCGCGTGCTCACTGAGGGCGGTTTTGCTGCTGACGTTCGTTCGGCGGCGAGTGTGCCCCGGACGCTTGCGGGCTTTCAGGATTACGACCTCGTCATATTCGATAACGTCCCGGCCGATGCGCTCACTTCGAATCAGATGAAGATGGTTCAGGCTTATGTGCGCGACCTCGGCGGCGGCTTCATAATGATCGGCGGAGACCAGAGCTTCGGGCCGGGCGGCTACTACAAGACGCCCGTCGAAGAGACTCTGCCCGTTTCGCTCGACGTGCGACAAAAGAAACATTTTCCGAGCCTTGCGATAGTCCTCGTGATAGACCGGTCGGGTTCGATGAGCGGCGGCAAGATACAACTCGCCGTAGAGGCCGCTTCCGCCACGGTCGATTTTCTATCGGAACGCGACTCGGTAGGCGTGATAGCCTTCGACAACGAGGCGCATCCGGTCGTAACTCTCACCCTCGTCGAAGACAAGCCGAAAATCCTGAACCAGGTAGCGGGGATTCAAGCGAGGGGCGGGACCAATATGTATCCCGGTCTCAGCACGGCTTATGATTGGTTGAAGGCGAGCGAAGCGCAGATCAAACACATAATAGTGCTTTCGGACGGGCAGAGCGTGCCGGGCGATTTTCCCGGCATCGCTCGCTCCATACGCGAAGCGGGGATGACGCTTTCGGCTGTCGCGGTGGGAGAGGATGCGGACCTCCAGATGATGAAGTTTCTCGCCCGTGAAGGCGGCGGGAGGTTTTATGCCACAGACAGCCCGGAGAACCTGCTGCGCATCTTCACGCGAGAGGCTTTTCTTGCCTCGCGTTCCACGATAATCGAAGAACCATTTGCGCCGCGCCTCGTGCGGCCGACGCAGGCGACCGCAGGTATAGATTGGAGCGCAGCGCCTCAACTCGGCGGCTATGTCGGAACAGCCGAGCGTGGTCGGGACGCCGACAGCGGTTCTGTAGCTTCGCCCGCCATCACTTCGCTCATCTCCGATAAAGACGATCCGGTCTACGCGGTGTGGCAATACGGGCTTGGCCGCGCGGCAGCGTTCACGTCGGACGCGAAACCAAGATGGGCCGCCGGGTGGATGAGCTGGTCGGGGTTCGGTCAGTTCTGGACACAGATGATGAGGGACACGCTCAGGCGCTTGCCGGGAGCGGACCTTATCCCGCGAGTCGAAATAAATGCGGGCAAGGGTCACATCCGCGTAGAAGCGATCTCGCCCGACGGAGGATTCAGAAACAACCTGCGCCTGCGGGCGCACATAGTCGCGCCGGATTTTTCATCAAGCGAACTGGCGCTGGAGCAAACGGCCGCCGGGCGATACGAAGGCGATTTCGCGGCCGCCGCGCGAGGGGCATATCTCGTGAGCGTCATTCAGTACCCCGACCGTGAGGGAGGGGATTCTTTCAGTACCCCGACCGTAAGGGAGGGGTTCCGTCCCGCGCCCGTCACAGGCTCTGTCAATTCCTACTCGCCCGAATTCAGCATCACGGCTTCCGACGCAGACCTGCTCGCGCGCATAAGCGAGGCGACCGGCGGTAGTGTGATTCAAACAAGCGATGAAACAGCCTCGCCCGCAAACGCGCAAAGCGGCGCGGGCGATGTGAATCTATTCGAGCGGCGCGCGGAGAAGACTCGGCCGCGCGAGATATGGGAGGCGCTCGTCCTTGCGGCTTTGCTGATACTCCCGTTCGATGTCGGAATCCGCCGAGTGTACATAACCCGCGAGCAGTTCATGCAGGCGCGCGCGCGAATCGCGTCGAAGTTGCGCCGCAGGGCTGCTGAACCGGTCGATGCGGAACGGGGGGCCGCTCTCGCTCAATTGAAAGATGCGCGCGCGCGAGTGCATCTGGGCGGCGATGATACAGGAGCGGCACGCGATTCCGCGACCACGCTCCGGTCGCCCGATTCGGAAGATGGCCGGGCGCGTGAAGCGCAACCAAAAATGCGCGGCGCTGATGCAGGCAAGCGCGATAAGATGCAAGCAGGTCAGGGCAAGGCATCGAGAGCGCGCCGCGATGCTGAATCGAAGACCGCGCAGGCTCCGGTTGAAGAACAAGAAGCACAACCGCTCGCCAGCCGCTTGCTCGATGCCAGGCGAAAGAAGCGCGGTTAGTAAAGAGCTATTATAATCAACGAGCGGGCGAGCGGTTTTCTCTCAGAACGATTTGTGCCTTCGCTCAAAGCCAACCTCGCCGCTTATCCAGACTGTAAAGAGCTTTCCACCGGTCTGATAGCTGATAGCTGATAGCTGATAGCTGTCTTCATCGTTTCTGTGAAACGTGTGGTCCAACATCCAACCCGGCTCGCCTAAAGATTTCTTTCTTCTGCATAGTGCGGGCCAAAACAGGAGGAGAAATGCTCGACATAGGTATACTCGATAACGTGATCGCCATGGTCGTGGTGATCCTGGTACTGAGCCTGATCGTGCAGTCTATTCAGGCAATCCTCAAGAAAGCGTTCAAGATAAAGTCGCGCCATCTGGAGGATTCACTCGTGGACCTCTTCGAGACCGCGCTGAATAAACCGGGCGGCGAAGTTACCGGCTGGTTCGTCAATATCCCTTTTCTGAGAAGTCTGTTCTCTCGCAAAGGTCCGGCCGATTTGGCCGATACGGAGGTTAAAAACCTCCTTGCAGCCGTCAAGCGCAGATTCAAAGAGATAGGCCGGGTCGCTCAATCGGGAAAGACGATTCTCGATTCCATCGACAAAGACGACCTGATGAAGGTTCTCGGAAAAGTAGCGCCCGGCGTTCTTCTGCCTATTTCCCAAATCAAATCTTTATGCGAACAGATAAAGGAACTGGAGGCGGTCATAAACCAGATCGAATCCGATGATCTCGAAGGCACAGCCAAAACCAAATTCACGGCCGTCCATGCGTCGCTCGCCTCTTTGTTCGACGACGTTCGGCGCATTTTCGACGGGCAGGATGTCAAGCCGGGCCTGGTCCTTGAAAATGTGATAAACCTCAAAGAACTCAAGCTGGGCGATGTCGCGGGCCTTCTCGGTGAAGTGCAGAAGAAGGTCGAAGAGGACCGGGAAGCCGTCAAGGATTCAGATGCCGCGAGAGCCGCAGCATTGCAGGCTCTGGAAGAGAAGCTTGAGACCGCAGCGGCGACGATCACCGCCCTGCGCGAAAAATACGATGCGGCCCTCGCTCCCTTGCGCGCGAAGCTGAACGAAGTGAACGAATGGTACGACACGGTAATGCAAAGCCTCGAAGAAAGATACACCCGCAGTATGAAGACCTGGGCTGTGGTGATCAGTTTCCTCGTGGTTGCATACCTCAATGCCAACGTCATCGATATCTACAACAACATTTCGGCCAACGAGGTCTTGCAGTCCCAACTGTCGCAGGCCGGGGAGGCGCAAATGGAGGTCTACAATCAGCGGCTGGCCGACGCCCGTCAATCACAGAATGCCGAAGATCAGGAGAAGATTCTTGGCGAGATTAAAGCCGAAGTGGATAACCTGAAACAGCAGGTCGGCTACTACACGAGTCTGGGCTTTCAGCCAACCAAATGGCAGAAAGTCAAAGAGCGATTCAACCCATCGCTATGGAAGTCGGACGGGTGGTGGGACAGGCGCAAAGAAGATGTAAAGACACTGGCCGGATGGCTCATCATGACGTTCCTCCTCAGCATAGGCGCTCCGTTCTGGCAGGACGCGCTTGAGTCGCTCTTCGGCGTCAAGAACCTGATTCGCAGCAAGGCAGGCGCTAAACCGGCAGGCGATGCCGGATGATATGTCAGAGACAATTGCAAGTAAGGGCGCATGATTTGTGCGCCCTTAAAGATTTCTTTCTTCCGCTTGCGCGTTTTGCTATTGAGCCACAAGGTCTACGCGGCGGTTTTTCGACTTGCCCTCTTCTGTGGCGTTGCTTCGAACGGGGGCGAGCGGGCCGACCCCATGAGATTTGAGGCGCGAAGCGGCGATTCCGTGCTCGGATACGAGCGATTGGACTACTGCCTGCGCGCGGTCGAGCGAAAGCTTCATATTCATCTCGAACCCGCCCGTGCTGTCGGTGTGGCCCACCACGTAGAGATTCAGGCGCGGACGGTCCTTCAAGAGTTTGGCTATCTCGGCAATCGCCGCGGACGATTCCGGCTTGATAATCGCTTTGCCCGTGTCGAAGAGAATGGCGTAAACGGCCGCGTGGCCTTCGCTCTCGATATCGGCTCCGAGGGCGTCGGCATCCACAGAGAACAGGCCGCCCTCGATGGGCTTCACTTCTATAATGTCGAGTTGCGTCGCCTGTGAGCCTATGAAGACGGATACGTAGACCTCAGCCCCCGCGCGGGTCAGCTTGCCCGCCGCGTAGCGATTGTCTCTCTGGCCTGCTACCTTTTTTGTACACAAATGTACACAAAAGTTCCTGCTTCGTAGTCTCCAGCTTGCTCAACCTCGGAAGATTGAGTAGTGGTCAGAAACTCCACAGGCGTTTGGTCGACGTAGCCACTTCCGACCAGAAGGCTTATTCCTTCCATTTCCAAATTCTTTGCTGCATTGTAATCCCTATCATGCGTTGTCTGGCAATTCGGGCATCTCCAGATTCTTTCTGACAAATCCAACTCCTTATTCACATGCAGGCACACATGACATCGCTTGCTTGATGGAAAGAACCTGTCTACTTTCTGGATTATGTTCCCAAACTCTTCCGATTTGTAAGAGAGTTGTTCCACTGCTATCCCTAT
>JAKEHD010000758.1 GCA_022615215.1 Blastocatellia bacterium | reverse complement strand
CGTAGGCGCGAATCGCCGCCCCTTCCAGACCACAAGCTGGCCGAAAACTCAACTGAACCTGAATTAGAAATTATCGAGAGATTCACTAAAACCTTATACCCGATAATGTCTAATGATCGAGGGCTGATGTAATTCTTTGCGTCTCGCTTCACTATATATTGGAGGGCGAGAGAGGGAGTTGTGTGCGCGAACGGATTTTCACTGAAAGCGCTTGACAGGCCGCTCCCGTTTTGGGATATATCGCCCTGACTTCCGATGTGCGAAGTGGCTACGCCAGGTTCGGCCCTGAAGAGGTCGAGCGAATGATCGCCCTGCCGGGCCGTTGACTTCGACAGGCGCGAGCGAGCGCGATTTCGCCCGCGCTTCTTTAAAATGGATAGCGAGCCGTTCCGCTCGAAAGGAGAATTCGTCATGTCGTTTCGCCTGTACCTGACTCTCAGCATGGTTTTTGCCCTGTTCTGCTCCGGGCCATTAACTCAAAGCGTGACTGTATCGGCGGCTCAGGAGAGCATCGCGTTCGAATCGGACAAACCCGTAGAGCGCGAGATAGCCGAAGGTGAGACGCATTCATATCGCATAAGTCTTGCGGCGGACGAGTTCCTACACGTCTTCATTTATCAGCGAGGAGTGAACGTAGCGGCGACGCTCATCGCGCCGGACGGGAAGAAGCTTCTCGAAGCCGACACGCCGCGAAGCACGCAGGAAGCCGAATCGATAGCTCACCTCGCGGAGACAGCGGGAGAATACGGTATCGAAGTGCGAACGGTGGATAAGGGAGCGCCTGCGGGACGATATGAAATAAAGGTGGATGAGCGGCGCGAATCAGCGCCCGGCGATGAGATTCGGTTGACGGCGCAGAGAGCGTTCGCAGAAGGAAACAGGTTGTACGGTGAGAATGATCGGGAGTCGTATCGCAAGGCGATAGATAGATACGAAGAGGCGCTCGGATTGTATCGGCAGGCAGGCAGGCGAGTAGAAGAAGCGGTGACGCTCAATTGCACGGCAAGAGGCTATGCATCCGTCTATGACTACACGGCAGCCATTGAGTATTACAAGATGGCGCTTTCGATCTATCGGGAAATGAGAGACCTGCAAGGGGAAGGGTTCACGCTGAATTGGCTGGGAAATACATATTCGGACATCAGCCGATATGGCGAAGCGATCGGCTATTACGAACAGGCGCTTGAGGCGAGGCGAAAAGCCGGTTATCGAGGAGGCGAGGGCGGCACGCTTGGCAATCTCGGCAACGCATACAAATCACTGAGCCGATACGAGAAGGCGATAGAGTATTACGAGCAATCGCTTGCCATCAAAAGGGAGGTCAAGGATAGAGCAGGCGAGGGGGGGGGCGCTCAACAATCTTATGCTTGTATGGAAAGCTCAAAACAATGACCGCGTTGCAATTTTTTACGGCAAGCAAGCAATCAATGCTTATCAGGAGATTCGTGGCAATATCAAATCGCTCGATAAGGAATCTCGGCAGAGTTACCTCGAAGACAAGGAGAGACATTATCGCACGCTTGCCGACATGCTCATATCCGAAGGCAGATTGCCGGAAGCTGAAAAAGTGATCGAGATGCTCAAGGAAGAAGAGTTCTCAAAGATCGTTCGCCGCAGCGATTCCGACAAGTCCGAAATCGGATTGACGAAAGCTGAAACCGAAGCCGCGAAGTCCCTCGATCTGCTTGCCGCGTTTGCCTCCGAGCGCGGACAGTTGCTCGCCCGAATGCAGAACCGAACCGCCACCGCCGAAGACCGGCAGAGGCTCGACCTGATCGAAGCGAAAATCACCCAAGAGAACAAAAATATCAGGATCGTTCTCGCCGAAGTCAAAAAAGCTTCGCCTGACGCGAGGATTGATGACAGGGAATCGCAGTCAATTATGGGCAGCCTCGGAAGGCTTGGAGAAAAGACGGTCGCTCTCTATACGGTCGTCTCGGATGAAAAGGGCTGGATCATCCTGGTCACGCCCGATTTTCGCCGCGCTTATCCCATAGATGTGAACGGACTCAACCGGAACATCGCAGACTTGCGCAGGTCGCTCAAAGACGACACTTATGATCCTGTTCCCTCTTCGCAGAAACTCTACCGCGCGCTCTTCCTTCAGCCGAACGACAAAGGGGCCACGCTTGCAGCCGACCTCGAAGCTTATGGGGCCAGGACTCTGATGTGGTCGCTCGATGGGACGCTCAGGTACGTTCCGGTCGCGGCGCTTCACGACGGCGAAGGTTATCTGGTCCGGCGTTACCGCAACACCGTTTTCAACAAAGAGAGTCTCACTCGATTGCTCGACCCGGTAAGCGCGGATTGGCGGGCGCTCGGGCTTGGGGTCTCGAAAGAGCATCCGGGGTTTCAAGCTCTGATCGCCGTGCCGAGAGAGTTGCGCGCCATCATAAGAGATGAAAGACAGCCGGAATCCGACGGCGTTCTGCGCGGGGCTATCCGCATAGACGAGCGGTTCACCCGCAGCGCGATGATAGACGGTTTGCGCGAAGGCTACGGTATAGTGCATATCGCAAGCCATTTCAGCTACAACGTGGCGAGCGAGGAATTGTCGTTCCTCCTGCTCGGAGACGGAACGCGCCTGAGCCTTGAAGAGATAACGAATTTCAATCAGATATTTGCGGGCCTGGAGTTGCTGACGCTTTCGGCCTGCGACACGGCTACGGGAGGGGCTAATGGAAAAGAGGTGGAAGGGCTGGCCTATCAGGCGCAGTGGCAGGGAGCCAAAGCTGTGGTGGCGAGCCTGTGGCCGGTGTCGGATGACGGGACTGAAGTGCTGATGCGGGAGTTTTATCGCATCAAAAGCCTCAATCCGCAGATGTCGAAAGCCGAGGCTTTTCAACGCGCGCAACTGGCTCTGTTGAAAGGCGCGGAAGAGACGCGGACGAGTGGCGGAGACAAGCGCGCAGCTAAAGTCGTGAGCCGGTCTGAAAAAGATAAAGTCTCTCTGCCTCTGTACAAACGCGACCCGAAAGCTCGGTTCGCGCATCCGCATTACTGGGCGCCGTTCATATTGATAGGCAACTGGAAGTAGACATCCTGTAATGAATCCTTTTGATTTTCACTATAGAGCAGGGCCGGAGAATGTATGCGCGGTTTTTCAGACCGGAAGCCCGAAGGTTCCGCAGTAATGCCGACAGGGCTGCCCCGGCGCGTTAGGGGCGCGAACCCTGAACTCTTACGCGAAATCGAGTGATGCGCGATCACTCGCGCCATGCGGGCGACCCGGCCTGAAAGAGAAGGAGACCGACGGGATGGAAACGAACCTTTACGATAGATGCCGCGAAAGGATAGATGAATTGCTCTTCTCCTGTATGAAAGCAGGCAGGACTGTGGAAAGTCCTTCGGGTTATTACGTGCAGTGGAGCACGGGAGAGGGGCTCGATCTATGGCTGCAACTCGACAGAGAGTGGAACTTCCTCGGTTGTATCCCGCACTTCGTCGGCGAAACATCGCTCGATGCAACCGTAGACCGGGTCATTGCAGATCGGAGAAACCCGCTTCGCGGACAGGTTCGGCTATGGATGGACGCGCGCGAAGGCGACCGACCGCCGCTCGCTCATCCCGTATCGGTCGAGGTGCCGGATTTCGCCATAGCCTGTGAATCGCTCGGTCGCGGACAAAGGGTGAAGGTCCGCCTGACAGCCCTCACACGATTCGGGCGCTTTTACGAAACCGATATGGAGTTTCGCCAGGCTCACCGATGGAACAGTCTTCGATACATGGATTTCCCGGCTATGAGAAGACTTCCGTTTTCAGAAGACGAACCTGTGGCCGAGGCAACGCTTGCAGGTCGGGTGATGAATATAGAGATGCAAAACAATCCGGCTACGCGCGGCACGGTCTATTGCCTCGCAGCCGAAACTCGTTACGGGGTGATCGCCCTGATCGTAGATCCGTTCGTGATGGTTGGGAATTTATGCAAGGGCGGGATCATAGAGGGCTGTCACTGGTTGACCGGTCGCATTGAAGGGATAAACAAGGGTTGAGTTATACTGCGCGCGGCATGAAT
>JAKEHD010000757.1 GCA_022615215.1 Blastocatellia bacterium | reverse complement strand
TAGGCCGAGACATACACTATGCGGATGCCCAACTCTTCACATCGCTGCTCTAGCCAACTGACGACCCTGGCTGTCAGCCAAAAAGATAGGAACCTGTTCAAACGCCGTGGGAACGTCCCACGTTTTCCGCGTTTGATATTTCTCAAATCTTCCAGAACTATGGTCTTCACTCCATCGAGCTTCAATTGCTTCAATCTATGGAATAACTCTGTCTTGATGTAATGATGCGAGGTCTTCTTTCTCTTGCCTTGTTGCTTGATTGTATCTTTGAGGTCTGAGCCTATGACCTGACCATCACTCGTCACAATGGGCTTGTTGAATCCTCGATCAACCCCTATGACCTTGCCTTCGGTCCTTAGCTCAGGTCGGAGCTTCTCGAATATCAAGTCAACCCAGACTCCTTTCTCATTGAGTCCGATTCGTATTGAAGAGCCTAAGGTCCAACCCCTGGCCCTGAACTTGTTCGTATGCTTTGTCCAGTTGAAAGGAACTATGATAGAAGGAAGTCCTGAACAAAGTATCAAACACATGTCGAAGCCATTCTGAGCAAACTTCTCTACACGGAAGAATCGGCTATCGAGAGAGACGGTCTTGTTATGGACTTTAGGCATCCTGGGGTTCTCTCTTTTATGCTGACTTTTGACAGTTTCTTTGGCTTGTTTAGCGGCACATTGAGCGAGGCGAGCAGTTATGTTGAATCTGCTTCTGGCGCGGGAAGTTCTGGTTTTATCAGCCAGATCATCGGACGAATCTTTTTCAGACCAGAAGATTTCGATGAAGTAAGAAAGCACCCTGACATAAAGATGAATGAAGGCGATGAGAAGGAGAGTTTTACCAGGGTTCAAGTCCTTGAGGTAGATGCGCGAAGTGCGGCGCATAGAGTGAGGAGACCTTTTTTTATGAGCTTTCTTCATCAGATAATACCTTGCTGTAATATCATATTTGTCAATACCTGTCTACAACCTGAAAGGCTGATTATAATACTAGTGCTGGTTGGCGGAAATCGGAACAGACGTAAGGGCGCACAATAAATGTATTCATTCTGAGTGTGCGCCCTGTTCGCAGGGCAGACGCGCAGGGCAGACACCGAGGGAATGCCCCTACGTGTTGGAACACTTCAGCCGAGTACCACTAGGCGCGACAGTTTCAATTCAGGCAGCGCGGAAGTCGGAAGGGCGAAGACAATATGGACCTTACATCCGCTTTTCAACAACTCGGCATAGCTCTGGGCCTGGGGTTACTTGTGGGCCTTCAGCGAGAGCACGCCGAATCGCGAATCGCCGGTCTCAGAACCTTTCCGCTGGTGACTATATTCGGGACTCTCTCGGCGATGCTTGCCGGGACGCTCGGCGGCTGGACTGTGGGAGCGGGATTCATTTCGCTCGCCGCTCTGATAGTCATAGGCAACGTCGTCAGGATGAAGGTTGAGTCGGCCAGCCCCGGTCTCACAACCGAAATCACTATGTTGTTGATGTACGGCGTGGGCGCATACCTGGTCTCGGGCTATAAAGAGGTTGCAATAGCCATCGGCGGAGGGGCAGCGGTCCTCTTGCAATTCAAGGGGCAATTGCATGGGATAGCCGGACGCCTGGGTGATGACGACCTGAAAGCCATCATGCAGTTCGCGCTGATCTCACTAGTGATACTCCCTGTGCTGCCCGACCGCACTTATGGTCCTTATGATGTTCTCAATCCGCGCCAGGTGTGGTGGATGGTAGTCTTGATAGTCGGCATAAGCCTCGGCGGCTATATCATATATAAGTTCTTCGGCCAGAGCGCAGGTGTGGTTCTGGGCGGCATATTGGGCGGCATGATATCGAGCACCGCCACCACCGTAAGCTACGCTCGCCGGGCGTCCGCTGCGCCCGATAGCTCGCGGCTCGCCGCCGTAGTCATAATGATCGCTTCGGCGATAGTATTCATCAGATTGCTTGTAGAGATCGCTTTCGTAGCGCCGGGCTTTTTGTACAGGGCAGCCCCGCCGATTCTGGTAATGCTCGTTTTGCTCGCCGTACTTTCAGCCGTGATGTGGTTCCGGAGCCGCGACGAGCAAAACGAAATGCCCGCTCAGGATAACCCCTCGGAATTGAAATCTGCGCTCGTGTTCGGACTGCTCTATGCCATAATCCTGCTCGCGGTAGCGGCCGCTAAAGATCTTTTCGGCAGCAAGGGGCTGTACGTGGTGGCAGCGATATCGGGCCTGACCGATGTGGATGCCATCACGCTATCGACCGCCCAACTGGTCAACACCGACCGCCTCGACGCAGGCGACGGATGGAGGATAATACTCCTGGCATCACTGTCGAACCTCGCCTTCAAAGGCGCGACCATCGCGGCGCTCGGCCATCGCCGTCTCCTCTTGAAAGTCGCCCCTCTCTACGGCCTTGCCCTCGCGCTCGGTCTTTTATTGCTCATCCTCTGGCCGCGCGCAGGAGGGTGAATATCGCTGATGACCAATAGTCGGAAGGCCGACGAGCGGAAAGGGTTCAGACAAGCAAAAAAACTCACCACGGAGACACGGAGACACGGAGGGAACAAGAGAGGTTCTCTGTGCCTCCGTGTCTCTGTGGTGAAAAATCCCATCCCTTTCTGAACAGTTACGACGAGCGGCCAATCTTGACAATCGATGCTTGCGGACGCTATGTTGTCGTTTGCTCTATCGCGCGAAATAGATGACTGTGCCGCGCAGAATGAATACATTTATTGAATGAATACATTTATTGGCGGCTCTTTATCGAGGAGGGTTCAAGGCTTTGGCAAGGACGAGCAGGAAAAGAGAGCGGATAAGGGTCAAGGAGATGAAGTTCAGAAACGACCCTATGGTCCGCCTCTATGAGAAGACGCAGGACTGGCTGCAAGAGCGAGGACGCCCGGCCGTGATCATCGCAGCCGTAGTGGCCGGATTGATCGTGCTCTACACGGCAGGCTACTACTTTTTCGAGTACAGGGAATCGAAGGCCGCCGCCGCGTTCGCTGAGGCGTTCGAAAAATACAGAGCGCCTGTGCTTGATACCACGACTCCCACACCTCCCAACCCGGTCGGCAAATCCTATACCGACGAGAAGATCAAATGGCAGGAATCATCTGATGCGTTCGAGAAACTCGCCAATGAATACCCTGGCTACTATGGCACCATAGGCCGCTATTACGCCGGACTCTCTTATCTGCACCTGGACCGCGATAGAGGCGTGCAGCTACTCCAACAGGCCGCCGATAAAAACGAGCAGCCTACATCGGATCTGGCGCGGCTGGCGATTGCCGAAAGCCACCTGGCCAGCAATGATGCGGAAAAAGCCATATCCGTTTTCGAGAGCCTGCTCAACTCTTCTCACGTTCCCGGCCCGTCGGTCCAGATGGGTCTCGGACGCGCGTATGAAAAAATCGAAAACACGGAAAAGGCTGTGGCGGCCTATTTCGAAGCCGCAAAAGCCGAGCGGGAAGCGGGCGTTAGCGGGGACGCTGAAAAACGTCTTTCAGCCCTCGCGCCGGATCGCATCAAAGACCTGCCGCCGCCCATCACGCCGGGCGTCCGGGGAATAAGGTAGCAAGGGCCGCTTCCGCGCAAGGTCGAGTCGAATATACACCGGCATAATTCTTTTTCATCACCGGCGGCCAGGAATCGTAAGCCTTTGATCCTGGATGGAAAACCTCGCTCATACACTTCTGGGGCTTACCCTGGCGAAGTCGGGACTTGAACGCGCGACGCCGCTTGCGACCGCGACGCTCATAATCTCATCGAACCTCCCGGACATAGATGCGGTGACGCGCCTCGCGAGCAGCGCGATCTCTTACCTCGAATATCATCGCGGCTTCACGCATTCGCTCGTGGGACTCGCCGTCCTGTCGGCTGTGTTGACACTGTTGATCGTGTACTACGACCGCAGATTTCGCCTGCGCCGCGATCCGTTTTTGAGACCGGTCAGGGGCGTGAGGATTTTCGCTCTAGCCTACCTGGGCGGGTTGGGGCATGTCTTTATGGATTTCACGAACAGCTACGGCGTGCGCCCCTTTCTGCCTTTCAGCAATCGCTGGTTCTATGGCGACATAGCCTTCGTCGTCGATCCCTGGATATGGCTCATTCTCGGATCTGCCGTCGTATGGCTTACGGCTAAAACTCCTGCGCGGATAATATTCTGGCTCATCGCAGGGACGGCCATGTCTCTGCTTATGGCCCTCGCTTTTCGCGAGCCGCAGGATGGGCAGACGATCATCCCTCCGGCCGTGCGTGTGATATGGTTCGCCGCGCTCGCAATTGTAATTCTCGGGGCGGCGCTGCGTTGGGGGAGAGCGGGCGAGAAGCTTGCTCGATACTCCTTGCTGATTCTGGCAATCTACTATTCAGGGATGTGGGTGGCCCATCGATCAGCCCTCGATCGAGCGAGAAAATCATCGCCCGTCGAGACGGCACACTCTGCGGCCGCATGGCCTATGCCTGCAAACGTTCTTCTGTGGCAATCGGTGATTGCGGGAGACGATCTCGTTTATACTCGCTACATAAACCTGAGCGATTCGACCGGAGAATGGCGCAAGGAGAACGCCCTCGAAGAGAGATTCGTCGGGGCGCTGCGCAGGTCGGAAGAAGCGCGCACCTTTCTGGACTTCATGCGCTATGGGACGGCGATTGTCGAAGAGCGCGAAGACGGCTACACCGTAACTCTGAGAGACCTGCGATTCCCTTTGCGAATGAACGCGGTGCTTGACCGCGACCTCGCCGTTCGATCAGTCAGCGCGCGATGGTACTGAATCGGGCCGTTGCGCGTCGCAGGCGGCGCAGGAGAAGCCATCGATTTATAAAAACGGACGGACCCGAATGCGCCCCGCTCGTGGAAAGTGTTCAGACAAGCAAAAAAACTCACCACGGAGACACGGAGACACGGAAGGAATAAGAGGGGTTCTCTGTGCCTCCGTGCCTCTGTGGTGAAAAATCTCATCCCTTTCTGAACAGTTACGCTCGACGAGCTATCCTGATAGGTCTACAGCCGGTCGGAGGTGGCATCGGTTCGGTTTCCGCCGACAAGCGCAGGAATGCGCAGGCGATACCCTACGTTTACCATGCTTTCTATCGAGATGCCCGAAGATGCAAGACGGTTTCGCAGACGATAAACATAGACGCGAAGGCTCTTGGGATTGAATGCCGATTTTTTGCCCCAGGCGTGCTGCCAGATTTCCTGATACGTGACCACTCGATCAGGGTTTCGCGCCAGCCGCGAGATGATGAGGAATTCTTTGCGCGAGAGTGAAACATACCTGCCCCCGCAGGAAACGTAATGGTTCTCGTGCTCTATGCGGAGATAGCCGTCATCGTATATGTCGTTATTCTGATTGCCGGAAACCGTGATGTATTGCATAATCCTCACCCTTATCGCCGGTTTTAAAGGCGGCCTGCAAACTGCTACAGCGGGACTGTGACGGGAGTTTAACAATACGCGGTTAAAACGAAGTAAATATAATCTTAATTCGTGGTAAACTGACTTGCGGATTCCAGACAGCGGCTCTTTCACATATTTGGAGTGCGCCGCGAGCGGCGGCGCTTTGGATGCAACCGCAATGAATAGATTCATTGTGGGCTGCTGCCGAATGGAAAGCGGCGTCTACAGGCCGCCGCACTCCAAATGAGGGACTTTTCCGACAACTCTCGTTGAAGAGGTTCATAAGCTGCCGCGCGAAGTATACTTTTGACTTGCGGGCGATATGATCGCATAATCATGAGCGCACAGATGAAGAAAGTAATCACTCGACCGGGATATTTACCTTACGCGCTTGCAGCCGCAGTGCTTGTGACGGCCGGATCGGCGCTCTTAAAAAACGGTCTTATAATTTACGGAGCGGTCTGCTGGGCGTTGCTTGCTCCGCTCGCGGCGGCAGCGGCGCTCGACCGCATAGAGTTCGACGGCCACAGAATCAAGCGCAGAGGGCCGATGGCTTTCCTTCTGACTTACCTTGCAAACATTCGCCAGCAGCTTACGATTTCGGATGTCGAAACCGTCACCACCGAAACGACGAGCGTGAGTTTCTCGAACGGCGAAGCGCGCCTCAGCTATCACACGCGCATCAGCGGGGCGGGCGCTGAGATCAGCATACGCTCGCATCGCTCCACTTATGTCCCTTTCATAAAAGCGTTGTTCGAGGCGCTGGGACCGGACAAGCTCGACCCTCGCTCGTTCGAGTTGTTCGAGTACTTCGAATCCCGCAACTGGCTCAAAGACACTCCCGTGCTGAGGAGCGAGATGGCAGGTCTGCCTGTGCCACTCCTGCGCCGCATAGCCAACTCCTTGAAGCTTGCGGGCCGACTGGCTCAGGCGTCGAGCTATTTCCGCATTGCATACGAAAAAGAGCCGCGCAATCCCGAACTGCTTTACGAGATGTCGCGCTTCTTCCACTCTTCGGCTCAGACCGAAGATGCGCGCCTGCTTCAGAGGTCGGATGCCTGTCTGAGGCTCGCCTCAAGGCTTGCGGGCAAGGAGCCGCACCTGCTCGAACGCATAGGCGAAGCCTTTTTCGAGCGGCTCGATTACAAGCGCGCGGCCGATTGTTTTCAGCGAGCGATAGCGCTCGACCCCTGTAGGTTCCGCGCAAACGTAGGCCTTGCCGAAATAGCTCTGCGCGACGGCAAGCTTGCGCATGTGGCCCATTTTTATAACGCGGCGGCGGCCGTGGAGGACGCTGCTCTGGCGCGGCTTGCGGAACGCGAAGCCAGGTATTACGAGCGGCTCATGCGCGATGACGATTTTCTGGAAGCCGAGCTTCGCCGCATTCGCATATCGAATCAGATCAGGTGGGTGCGGCGGCTTACGACATTGACTTTCTTCGCCACCTGGCTCGGAGGCGTGATCGCAGGCCGTTTCTATTCGCAGATAGAGGAATTCAGTTGGGCGCTCATGGCCTCATCAGGGCTGGCCTGGGGCGCTGTCACACTTTCGCTCCGCTACCTCTTCCGGCGAAGCGTCTGATCGCGGCCCTCGATTCAGTTTGCATTTCTCCTCACCCGCTTTTTCTATCGCCTCATCAGGGGATTTACCGCCAGGTGTCATTTAGGTTTCGTGAGAGATGTCGATAAGAGACAAGACTGTTCGGGACTGTGTGTTGAAAAGACAAGGCTGTTGCAAAGTAGGTTGACAAAGAGAAATGCCTTGCCTGGGAGCGCATAAAGATTTCTTTCTTCGGCATCCTGCCTGCATGCCTTGCAGAGATGTCGTTTTT
>JAKEHD010000756.1 GCA_022615215.1 Blastocatellia bacterium | reverse complement strand
TCCGATGGTATCTCTACTCAAAACTGTCATTTCATCCCGCGCGCAGTATATATTGACCGACGTAAGGAACTACATCCGTCTCAATTCGTCAGCTTTCTTCAGGGACGGGAGCAAGCGGCACGCTCATTTTGAACTCGGTGCCATGCCCGTCGCGAACCGGGCTTTTGAGGTCGAGCGAACCGCCTAGCTCGGCGGCCCGGCGCTGCACTATCGCAAGCCCTAATCCTGTGCCCCGCGATTTCGTGGTGTAAAACGGCTCGAAGATGCGGCGCTGTTCATCTTCTGTTATCCCCGGTCCCGTATCGCTTACCGTCAGAATCAACTTCGACGCATGAGAGTCCCCCTGCGAAGCGGTATCGCGTTTATCGCCATCGAGTCGCGCTGCGACCCTGACCTCTCCGCCGCTTCCGGTTGCCTGGACCGCGTTCAAGAGCAGGTTGCCGAGGGCTTCGCGCAAAGCCGCAGATTGCTCGCCGGTCAATGTGACATCAGGCCCTTCTGCGATGTTGATTTTGACATTGCGCTCTTTGGCCTCTGTGGCAAGCAAAGTTGCTATGGAGCCGAGCAAATCCGACAGCGTACAGTTACGCGAACTCGCCCGGCTCGGCCGCGAAAAGGCGAGCAGTTGCGAGACCGTCCGGTTGAGACGATCTATCTCGCTTACGATCAATCCGAGGTCGCGGTCGTAATCCTTGAGCGATTCCTCTTCGCGCATCACCTGGGCTATGGACTTGATGGCAGAGAGCGGGTTCTTGACTTCGTGCGCGACGGTCGCGGCCATCTGTCCGAGCGTGGCCAGGCGTTCGCGGTTTGCAAGCTCGCGCTCGAGCCGGACCTTCTCTTCGACGAGGCGGCAACTCTCTATTTCGATGGCTACCTGCCCGGCGAGCACATCGAGGACGGCGCGCTTTTCGGATGTGAGCGGGTACGGCCCGGCTGAGATTATCATCAGCCCTATGACACGGCCGTCGCGCCTGAGCGCGTAAGCGACCGTCGCGCCGATCTCCGAAAGGTCTTCGTCCATCTCTATCATATCGCCTTCCCAATCGACCATCTTCTCGGCAAGCCGTCGCATAAAGATTTCTTTCTTGTCAGGCCCTTCTGATAGTATCGAATCGAAAAGCAGTATGCGAACGCCCGCGAGATCGAGTCCCTCGCGGATAGTCTCTTCCGTGTAACGCACGAGCGAACCGAGGTCTCCGAACCCGGCCGCGCCCGCCGATACCTGTCGCACCACATCTCGATAGAGCCCTATTTCGTGGGCGAATAATCGTCCGACCATTCTGTCCATAACGCGCATGAGCGGCCCGGCCAGCGCAAACATTCCGAGTATCAATATCGCTTCGATCACGCCCGGACGCGACCCGCGTGAGGCGAAGAATTCATCGAGTTGCCTGACGCCATAAGTGTAGACCGTTATGAAGATGACGGCGAACGCGGCGTATACGAGGCTGCCTTTTATTAGAATATCGACCAACCTGTAGCGATAGACGTAATAGGCGACGAAGAAGGTCGGCGCGAGCGACATCAGTATGTATATGACCCAGAGGTAATCGTTAGGGCTTGTGCGCAAGAGTCCCACGACCACGAACTCGAATGCGCCTATTAGAAAGAGGAATATGGCCAATCGCTTGAAAAATACTCGCTCGCGCACGGCGCTGCGGTCGAGGCGGTCTTTAATCACCCAGTCGATGGCTGCCGACGACCAGAAGGCATACATGTACCATATCGAATAGGGGATGAGCAGGGGTCTCAGCTTCACGAAGAAGGTTTGATACTCGCCCGAATTTATCAGATAGACGGCATAAGGCAGGGCGATCATCGGCGCGTAGAAGGCGAGGCCCGCTATGCGGACGTGGCGTGTGCTGACAGTTTGATCGTTATTGAACGAACTCCACACGGCGAAGTGCGCATGCAGCATGGCCGATGGAACGAGCGCGACGCCCGTCATGGTGATCGTATCCCAGACGCGCAGCAGCAGGGTCAGCCGTTCGTATCCGAGCAATAAAACATGAAGGGTCGTCAAAAGATTGCCGAGAAACCAGCCGCCGACGCAGAGGCCGAGGACTATGAATGTGCGTTCGGCCTGAGTGAGATTGTGGCGCGACCCCAATCGCTTCTTCCATATCAGAAGGGCGATATAGAGGTGCAGCGCCGCGCCTGTGGCAAATCCGACAAGCTTGAGTATTTCCAGCAGCGACATAAAATCATCGCCTTAGCAATATGAGATTCAAGTCCGACGCCAGGTCTATCAACCTGTTTCAGTGGGCGCGGGTCTTGTAACAAATTCGCTGAAGGCAATTGAGACGATTCATTAGAGATGCGCTACCGCACCTCGCTAAACATTTATCAGCCTCCCTCGCTATGATCCTCTTTCTCGTCGTATGGGCAAATAAGCAAATACGTTCAAAACCATCATCTATTCCTTCTCTTGTTCAAATGTATACTGCGCGCGGGGCAAAATGAAAGTATTTCCAGAGAGGAACGCTTATGTGGAGTGCGCCGCCC